>DMPG01000335.1:0-2349 GCA_003456055.1 Bacteroidota bacterium
TATGTTCACAAATCAGATCGTTGTATTGTGCGCCATCGACAAGTTGGAAGAGATGTTTTGTCGTTTAAAGACGGGGCAATTCAGGCATTACGACAAGATCCAGATATTATAATGATCGGTGAGATGCGTGATCCTGAAACCATTATGACCGGTTTGGAAATCACTGACAGCGGACACAAAGTATTCTCTACGTTGCATACTGCATCTGCAGTTGAAAGTATCGATCGCATCATTGGAGAGGTTCCGCATGTTGAGCAAGAACGTGTACGAATGAGATTTGCCGATGTATGTAAATTGGTTCTTTCGCAAAAACTGATTCCATCGTTGGATGGAAAACGTATTGCGGCCCGTGAGATCATGATCATGAATCCTTCTGTCCGTGCAGCAATAAAAAATGGGAATACCGGTGAGATCTATCAGATGATTCAGGAATCGAATGAGATTGGAATGCAGACGATGGAACAGGATCTGAAAAAGTTATATCAGCAAAAAAAGATTTCATTAGAGAATGCAATGAATTACGCAAACAATAAAAAACGAATGCAACAAATCATCAATACCTAAAAATCATGCCGTATAAAAAAGGTGAAGGTAAAACAGTTATCAGTATGTTCGTTGACGGACTTGATGTTAAGTTCGTCCATTTATCGTTGAAAAATAAACGAATATATTTGCATGATGTCTCAACAGTAAATCTTGTTAAACGATTGGAAGAGCGGACAGGAGGAGAAACTGGGGCAGTATCGGAAAGCTTAGATTTATTGGATGAAACCGGAGCAGCAAAGGATGAATTTGCAGAAGGAACAGGTGGAGCTTCGAATGCTGAGGTGATGATCGGGTTGCTCTCGGAATATCCAACGGCAATATACGAATTTGTCTGTTCAATTTCAGAGCCGAACGTTTACTACCAACAGTTTGAAGATAATTTCGGTCTTTCAGGCACGAAGCTTAAACGTAAACTTGTTGATGAGCTTTCCGCTACTCGCTCAGTGAAACCAACAATAGATTCGATCTCTTATATCACTGCTGCCGATGGTCAAATATTATCGGTTATTCGTGAAGGTGGGCTTGGTTTATTGGATGTAATTTCAAGTATCAAGGACTTTATTGGTAAAAGAATTCCGCGTGTTCAATTCATTGAAACATCTGATATTTCTTTGATGAATATAGTTCGTGCGAACTTTGAACTCGGAGAATCAGAAATATCAATTATAGTGTATGTCGGAAGTGAGTTTAGTCGTCTTATTTTCATGAAGGGTCAGTTTTTTTTCCATTTTGCACCTGTTATCAGTGAAGGAAGACTTACACCAAACATTGAAAACACTATCTATTCCCGTATACTTTTGGAGCAGGACAGTGCCGGAATTATGCGGGTTGATCGGATATTCTTGGCAGGTGAAGCAAATAAAATTGATCTGAAACAATTTTTAGCCCCTCAGTTTTCCGAAGCTCCAATAGAATATGTTACAGCATCCGCGCTTGATACATCGGAATTTTCCGATGATCCGGAAGCGATCATTTCGGAATATGCTATTCCAATCTCTTCTGCGATGAGAGCATTGGAACCAAAAAATTCTGTATATTATCACATTGATCTTCTGCCGGTCAGTTTTCGTGAAGGTCAAAAGACATTTAAGCTCGCATGGCATGGATACGTACTGTTGGTGTTGATCTTTATGACAACTTTATTCTTTACCTCACGCTATGCCACGCTGAATCAGGAAGTACTGCACTCAAGTTCCGATTTGTCCAAGATGCAAGAACAGCTTGCTGAAAATCAACGATTGCAATCAATCCTTGACAGTTTGACTGCACAAAATTCGCAATTTGAATCAGCATTAAAAATATATGATCAAGTAATTCCAAGCTATAATCGATGGAGCAAAGTCTTCAACCATTTGACCAATAGTGTTGATGGTTTGAATTCAGTATGGATCAAGACGATTGCTGCAAGGGGAGATTCATCGATCGAATTAATGGGTTATACGTTGTATCGACAGAGAATACCAAGGATCGCCAATATGTTCGAAAATGCGACGCTTCAAACTGTGGATATGGAAAAGATCAGGGAGAAAGAAGTATATAGATTTGTTGTCCTAATTAATAGTTTCGATGCAAACAAATAGGTAAGACGTGTCCTTTAAAATTAGAAATAGTATCGCGCTTGCTGTGATCGTGTTCATCGTTTCAGGTATTGGTTCGTATATAACTTTTTTCTATCAACCGAAAAAAATTGCGCAAAATACCAGCGAGATGAAGAAGATTGAGGCACAATTGCAAGATAATGCAGAGCAATTAAGTGCAATTGATAATAGTCAATTGAAATTGCGGGAGACTCTGCATCGGTGG
>DMPG01000335.1:2482-4320 GCA_003456055.1 Bacteroidota bacterium
GGAGAATCTGAATTTCCAAATATTTTTCGTTTCATGTGGCTATTGGAAAATGGTAGAAAACTTTATAAGATCTCAAAAATTTCGATTCAAAGTGCCGAAGTAACAAATGACTCTTTGGAATATCCCTCCATAGAATTAAAATATGATATGGAAGTTGATGCATATTTTACATCAGAGAGAACATTAGGTATGCCGGTAATGAAACCGGATTCAACTCCGCAGCCAATCACGTCTAATCCATTCTTCCCAAGCATCCTTGCTCAAACGCCTGCGAATGTTCGTAAATTGATCAACGTCGATAAAATTTCCGTTAAAGCAACTGCTAATGGAAAGGCATTGATTATGATAGAGGATGGGCGGATTATCACATTGCAAATTGGTGATGAAGTGTATCTTGGAAAAGTGTCTAACATTATACCAAAAGAAGGTGCTGTTGAATTTACATTGAACGACGGCGGGATTGTGGTGGTAAAGAGGAAAATAATTGAATTCGGTATTGAAAACAAATAAGGATATAGTGCAATGAAACGATTGACTGTTCTGCTAACAATTGTCTTTTTTCTGGGATCATTTGCATTCGCCCAAAATAATCGTGAGAAACGATTGCTGCTGAATGAATATGTCTCTCCCGATGAATTGGTTTCAATGTCAAAAACACTGCAGTTTGATAAAGCGGTTTTGCTGTTCAGTGATTTTAGTAAAAAATATATGAATAAGATTATTGTTGATGTAAGCAGCAATAAAAAACCGATCGGTGTTGATGTAGAGAATATGTATTGGTATCAAGCGTTTGAGAACGTGTTGCGGACCAATGGAATGTGGTATGATGAACGAGAAGAATTTTTCTATGTGTATTCAACAGGTGATTCACAAAAAGTAGTTAGCAGTACTGGACAGGTTGTTAGTAGTGGTCGTGCGGCAGGTATTATTGATACAACCGGAAGAGTTCTGTTACGTCAACGTGATATAAGAATTTCTTCAGTATTTTTTAACGTTGATGTGGTTAAATCAATGAATGCAGGAATTAATTGGAGTTATTTTTATTCCGGTGATTCATCGGGGTCAAAGCCAACCAGATTTGGTGCACAATTTTCAAGCGGTATTTTACCACCTGATGCGGCAAAACCAACCGCAGGATTTTTAGGTACTCTTGTTCCAGCAATCTCTTTTACAAACCTTACAGCGCTTGTATCATTCTTTGCCAATAATCAACTTGGCGATGTTCTTTCCGGACCTTCCATATCAGTTTCATCCGGAAAGCAAGGTAAAATTCAGGTTGGGAAAGACATCTTTATTACTACAAAAGATTTTGCCGGAAATACTATTCAGACACCAATTTCTTCCGGAATAATTATTGACGTAAAACCAATAGTGTATGAAGAAAATGGTATCAAATTTATTAATTTAGAAATTAAGGTTGAGAACAGTTCGGTGAATACTGATGGAAGCATACAAAAATCCACTGCGTCAACATTTAATGTAGTGTATGACGGTGAAGAAACAGTTATTGGTGGCCTTTACTCAACCTCTCAGGTAACAACAAGAGGAGGAATTCCTTTTCTAAAAGATTTACCGTGGTGGGTGTTCGGCCTGCGATATATCTTCGGATTTGAAAATGAACAGACATTGACATCAGAACTTATTATTCTTATTAAGGCTGATATAATTCCAACCATTGAAGAACGCGTTGCCAACGGGGCTCAAAGGAAGGGAATCAATCCAATTGAGGAACGTGGGCAGCATAACGCCAGTGAGATGGAACGATTAAAACCTAAGAAATAATTAAGAACATTTTTCATTATTGTTTTCGTCTCTCTTACCAATATTTAGTTGAGACG
>DMPG01000087.1:0-162 GCA_003456055.1 Bacteroidota bacterium
GCACTAATGAACAGACAGCAGGGTTGGAACAGCACATCTATTTGCCATTAACGGGAAAAATGAAAGTGATTTCTGTAGAAAAAAAACAATTCAATGCTTTTAACACAACCGGAATTCTTGTAACGATAGAAATAACACAATAAGAGACATCTGAAAAATCTC
>DMPG01000087.1:202-2871 GCA_003456055.1 Bacteroidota bacterium
ACAACCAATTTTTCAGATGTCTCAATTAGATAATAAAGGGATCCTATGCTAGATATTAAAATTATTCGTGAACAGACCGAACTTGTTAGAAATGGAATTAAAGCAAAAAATGCCGATGATAATATTGATGCAATTCTTGCACTTGATAATCAGCGTCGGACTCTGATCGGTGAAGGAGAGTCATTAAAAGCGAAGCGAAATGAAGTCTCCGCCAAAATCGGTCAGATGAAAAAATCCGGCGAAGATGCTTCCGGAGTAATCGAAGAAATGAATTCCGTGAAGACTCGAATTCAACAGATCGATGAAGAATTGAAAATTGTTGAGGGCAATCTGGAAGAATTGCTTCTTACCGTTCCAAATATTCCTCATCCTTCTGTTCCGTCGGGCAGAACACCGGACGATAATCAAACAATTTTTGAATGGGGAGAAAAGCCCAAAAAAGATTTCGAATTGAAACCGCATTGGGACATAACGAATACACTCGGAATCATTGATTTTGACCGCGGTTCAAAAGTTGCAGGCGCAGGATTTCCATTCTATGTCGGGAAAGCGGCTATATTGCAGCGCGCGTTGATTAATTTCTTCTTGGATCAGGCTGGTGAACATGGTTATACAGAACTTCAAGCGCCAATTGTTGTCAACAAAGATAGTGCACGAGGTACCGGTCAAATTCCTGATAAAGAAGATATGATGTACGTTGCTACGCGGGATGAACTGTATATGATCCCGACTGCTGAAGTTCCGGTAACAAATTTTCACCGCAAAGAAACATTTGAAGAAAAAGAGCTCCCAATTAAATATGCCGGATATACTCCATGCTTCCGCCGTGAAGCGGGTTCATACGGAAAAGATGTGCGCGGATTGAATCGTCTTCATCAGTTTGACAAAGTTGAACTGGTCAAATTTGTTCACCCATCAACATCGTATGATGAACTTGAATCATTACGAGGTGATGCAGAACGATTGCTCCAACTTCTCGGTTTACCATATCGTGTATTATTGATGTGTGCGGGTGATATGGGTTTTACGCAGACAAAAAAATACGACCTTGAAGTATGGGCAGCAGGACAGCAAAAATGGCTTGAAGTCTCATCCTGCAGCAATTTTGAGACGTTTCAAGCACGTAGAATGAACATCAAATTCAAATCCCGCGAAACGGGTAAACAAGAGTTCGTTCACACGCTCAACGGCTCCGGACTTGCATTGCCAAGAATTGTAGCTGCGATCATTGAAAACAATCAGACTCCCGAAGGGAAAGTGATCGTTCCGAAAGTATTACAACAATACACAAAATTTACAGTGATTGAATGAACTATTTCAACTAAATACGGAAACGCATTTTGGAACGGTTGAAAGACCGTTTCCATATTTTAAATACCAATGAAATCACTTCTAAAGCTTCTTCCATATTTATCAAAGTATAAAAAAACGTTATACCTTGGATTGCTGACCGTTATCGTTAGCAATTTGTTTACGGTAGCAACGCCGTGGTTTATCGGGGAGGCGATTGACAAACTAAAATATGGACTTGAATCAAAATCGCTTGAACATACGGATTTGTTAATATACGCTGCACTTGTCGTTGGATTTGCAATTATTGCCGGTGTAATGTTGTTCCTTACCAGGCAAACGATCATTGTCGTATCAAGAAAAATAGAATATGATCTAAGGAATGATTTTCTTTCCCACATTCAAAAACTTCCTCTGACGTATTTCCAAAATACGCCGACCGGTGACTTGATGGCTCATGCAACAAATGATATCAGCGCAGTTCGGAACGTTCTCGGTCCAGGTATTATGTATCCGGCGGATACTCTGATGACGCTTTCAATGTCCTTGATATTGATGTTTGTAAAAGATTGGCAATTGACGCTGCTTGCTTTAATTCCGATGCCATTTGTATCGTACGCTGTTTATTATTTAGGAAAGGTCATTCATGAAAAATTCAATGAGCGGCAGGAACAGTATTCTGTTTTAACGACGAAGGCACAAGAGAATCTTTCCGGTGCGCGAGTTGTGAAAGCATACGTGCGGGAAGAATATGAAGTTGAACAGTTTCGCAAAGCCAGCTGGGAATACTTTAAAAAGAATCTTGTTTTAGCAAAAGCACAGTCCATTATGTGGCCGCTGATGTTCATTCTTGTGGGGCTTTCACTTCTCATCACGATTTATGTTGGCGGATTGAAAGTGATCAATGGAGAAATGACGATTGGAACATTGACCGCATTTATGACTTATCTCTCATTGCTGATCTGGCCGATGATCGCTTTTGGCTGGGTGACGAATATGTGGCAGCAGGGTGCGGCATCAATGAAACGTTTGATCAAAATCTTCGATACTGTTCCTGCGATCCGTAATATGGAAGGAACGGATCACTCAATTAATACAATTGACGGCGAAATAGAATTTCGTGATGTTACTTTCACCCACGAAAGTGCGCAAAAACCGACACTCACACACATTGATTTGAAAATTCCTAAAAGTTCTACGCTGGCAATTGTTGGCTACACCGGAGCAGGGAAAAGTTCGCTTGTTAATCTTATCCCGCGACTATATGATGTTTCACATGGCACTATTTTAATTGACGGTGTGGATATCAAGAAAATTCCTGTTGAAGTCCTTCGTAAAAGCATCGGATATGTTCCGCAGGAGACATTTTTATTCTCGGA
>DMPG01000031.1 GCA_003456055.1 Bacteroidota bacterium
CAAACGGACATATCTGATGGGAATTTTGAATGTTACGCCTGATTCTTTCTCGGATGGAGGAAAATATTTCTCCGTTGAATCTGCTGTCACTCGCGCACTGGAAATGATCGAACAAGGAGCCGATATCATTGATGTTGGCGGAGAATCGACACGACCGAAAGGTGTGTACGGAGAGACTCAAAAAATATCAGCTGATGAAGAATTAAATCGCGTAATTTCTGTCATTGAACGAATTGCAAAATCAACTGATGCAGTCATCTCAATCGACACAACAAAATCGGTCGTTGCAGATGAAGCATTAAAAGCTGGCGCATCAATCGTAAACGACATCAGCGGATTGAAATTTGACGAACGTATTGCTGCTGTTACTGCAAAACATAATGCAACATTAGTTGTAATGCATATTCAAGGAACCCCTGAAACAATGCAACAGAACCCAAGCTATATCGATGTTGTTGCGGAAGTAAAAGCTGACTTACGTCTTTCAATCGAAAAAGCAAAATCTGCCGGAGTCCATAATATTATTATCGATCCGGGTATTGGATTTGGGAAAAATCTTGAGCATAATCTAAAATTGCTGAAGCATCTAAAAGAATTTCAAGAACTCGGACATCCAATATTGATTGGGACATCGAGAAAAGGATTCATCGGGTCGTTATTGAATGCAACAGTGGATGAGCGGATCGAGGGAACAGCGGCATCAGTTGCAGTTTCAATTATGAATGGTGCAAATATTATTCGTGTCCACGATGTAAAAGAAATGAAACGTGTTGCAGTCGTTACTGATGCGATACGTAACGTACAATGACTATGTTTTAATTTTTACCGCTGAGGACGCGGAGAAATGATTAATAAAATACCAGTAAAATTATTCTCTGTGTCAAAAGATTACTGAAACAGCACTCAAATGGAATTATTCAACGTCGGGTTTTTATCGGTAACAATCATTGATGTCATCGACATTTTGTTGGTAACATTTGTTGTGTATCGATTGTACCGCGGTATGCGTGGAACAATTGCCGCTCAGATCCTGGTGGGTCTATTGGTGATTGTTCTTCTTTCTGTTATTGCACAAGCGATCAATCTAAAAGCGATGGGTTGGATCCTTCGCACGCTCACTGATGTTTGGGTGATTGCCATGGTAATCATTTTCCAGCCGGAATTGCGTCGGTTGCTTTCTACAATAGCACGCAATCGTTTGGTAAGATTGTTCCTAAGAATGAACGTGAGCGAGTCGATCGAAGAAATTGTTGCAACTGCTCTAGAACTATCAAAAAAGAAACAGGGAGCATTGATCATCATCGCACGCGGAACCGGAATGAAATCATTTATTGAAACCGGAATTATTCTTGGAGCTCAGATCAGCAGATCACTGCTTCTTTCAATTTTCAATCCCCGTTCTCCATTGCACGACGGTGCAGTGATTGTGAACGACAGAACTGTTGAAGCGGCACGGTGCACACTTCCATTATCATCCAATACACGCATCGGCGATTTAGTCTTGGGAACACGCCATCGGGCTGGGTTGGGAATCACCGAACAGACCGATGCTGTTGCGGTCATCATTTCAGAAGAAACAGGCGCAATATCAATTGCAGACAACGGTGAACTGTTATACAAAATATCAGTGAAAGACTTGCGAATAGAATTGCGTGAACGGCTCGTGCTTTCCATGCAGCGTTCGATCAAGAATGTGAAGGAGGCGATTCGTCCTCAATAATGAATGTTGCCGTCATTATCCCCGCATACAATGCCGCAGATTCTCTTCCTGTACTCTTAGAACGGACAAAGGCAGTTCTTTCACAAGAGAATATTTTTATTGTGAATGACGGTTCTCGTGATGCAACCAAAGAAATTGCAGAGAAATATAATGTGAATGTAATTTCACACGCAGCAAATTTCGGCAAGGGGGCGGCACTGCAAACAGGATTTGATTCAGTGCTCAAAAAGAGTTTTGATGCAGTCATAACAATGGATGCTGACCTTCAGCATTGTCCGGAAGATATCCCGCGTTTCATTGAGATGTACGCTCGCACAAAATGTGATGTGATTATTGGAAGTCGATTGCATAATAAACAAGGGATGCCAATCCATCGCATATTGTCGAATACTATTACGACCGGATTGGTGCGAATGAGAACCGGTGCAGCGATTGCGGATAGTCAATCGGGATTTCGTTTCATTGCAAGAAAAGTAATTGAACAGATCCGGTTAGAATCTACAGGATTTGAAGCTGAAACTGAATTTTTAATTAAAGCTGCGGCATGTGGTGCTACTTTCGGATCAATTCCGATTGAGACTATTTACGCAGGTGAAAAAAGCAATATGACCCATCTTCAAACGACGGTCAATTTTATCAAAGTATTATTCAGAAGATTTTAAAATGGGAAGATTTGACACAGAACGGAAAGAATTAATAGAATTACTTCGCAGCAAAGGTATTACCGACGAAAATGTTTTAACCGCAATGATGAAAGTTGAACGGCATTTATTTGTCGATCAGATGTTTATCAATCGCGCCTATGAGGACAATGCACTGCCGATTGGCAGTGAGCAAACAATTTCGCAGCCATATACCGTAGCATTTATGACGCAGGCTCTTCGTCCAAAGAAAGAAATGAAAGTTCTTGAGATAGGTACCGGTTCGGGATATCAGGCGGCAGTGCTTGCAACGATCGGATGCAGAGTATTCACTATTGAACGTCATCTCAGTTTATTGAATAGTGCGCGAAAATTGTTCGATGTTCAACAACTTCGGGTTGCGGCAAAAGGAGGCGATGGTACGGTTGGCTGGTCTGAGCACGCACCGTACGACGCAATCATTGTTACTGCGGGCGCTCCTTCAATTCCTGATGCATTAGTAAATCAATTGAATGAAGGTGGACGGCTTGCAATTCCTGTCGGGAACAAGGAAGCGCAGCAATTGATCGTCGGGACAAAAATTAGCGGAAAATTACAGACTGAGGTTATTGATGGTTTTAAGTTTGTTCCGCTCATAGGAAAGAATGGTTGGAATTAATGCAGAGAAAATTTTTCCTGTTCATTATAGTAATACTGTTGATGCAATTTTCACTTGCGCAAAAAAACGATGTTCGTGGCGTTGTGATTGATAGTACGTCCGGAGAGAAAATTCCGTATGCAGCCGTTACTGTCCTCGGAACGAATCGCGGTGCAGTAACAAACAATAACGGTTTCTATCTAATTGCTAATCTTCCGTACGGAACCTATCAGATCATTGCAACAACACTTGGATACCAAGCAGTCACCAAAACTGTGAACGTGCGAGGTAAAGATCCCCAGACCGTTAATTTTGCTCTCGGCTCAAAACCTGTTGAAGTGGAAGAAGTAGTTATTTCCGGAAGCAGGAAAAAGGAATTACAAGAGATCAATACCAGCGTTCACGTTCTTGATCAAAAGGAATTGCAAAAAGTTCCTGCGGCAGGGCAGGAAGACCTCTTCCGTTCAATTCAAATTATTCCGGGTGTTGTATCATCCGCTGATGTCAGTTCAAAATTTTATGTTCGAGGAGGAGCAGGAGATCAAAATCTGATTTACTTTGACGGAATGAAAATCTACAATCCATTCCATGCATTCGGCATCTTCAGTATTTTTGACCCTGATATTATCAAGACAACAGAAGTATACACCGGTGCATTTCCCGCAGGATACGGCGGTCGATTATCATCGGTGATCAATATAACATCTCGTAACGGAAGTACAACGGGGGTGCATGGCGGTGTTGCAGCTAATTTTATTTCCGGAAAAGTACATCTCGAAGGACCGCTTCCAAATAACAACAGTTGGATTATCAGCGGAAGAAAATCGCTGTTCAATGATATGTTTAAAAAAATTCTGCGGAATCCTGCTCCTATTTCTTTCTACGATATATTTGCGAAAGCAAATATTGGAGGAAGTGAATATGGCCGGTATAGTTTTCAAACATTTCTCAGTGCAGATAATATCATCTCACCAAATATCAACGAGGCAGATCATCGTTGGAGAAGCCAATCGTTTGCAATGACGATCTCAGATCTTATTGAGAATCGAGTGTATATTGATGCGGTTGTCTATGGAAGCAATTATAGTATCGTTCGGGACGCAAAACAATCAGCACTTGTTCGTCCTGCTGAATCAAAGATCAGTGATGGAGGAATCCGCGGAGAACTGACAATGTACACGGAATCTCGTGACCTTTATTTTGTGGGATTTGATGTTAATGTTCCGCGCTATTCATATTCATTTGTCAATCCATCGAATGTCAAAGTAGTTGTTGACGAAACATCGATTGAAACGTGGGCGTGGTTTCGATATCAATATATAGCCGAGCACTGGAAAGCCGATGCCGGAATTCACTCAGATATTATTTCGTTATTTAACAATCGAAAATTGAATACATCACTCCAACCCAGACTGAATATGAGTTATGCATTCGATTCTGAATGGCGAATAAAACTTTCCTATGGAGTCTTCTCACAAAATCTGATCACATTGACCAATGAAGATGATGTGATATCATTGTTCGAAGCCTGGATATTCATTCCGGAAAAACTT
>DMPG01000044.1 GCA_003456055.1 Bacteroidota bacterium
TATTTCCAATACTGTCAAGATCGGTTAACCCCCAATAAACGTTATTTGCATAAATATAATCATCGGGACTATTATTGAGATCAACGTTTATACCATTGTTAAAGACATTGTTACCGTAAGTCATTCCGTCATCCCAATCAGAAGGATAACCTACGGCGGGATAACTCTCGCTATAAAACATCAACCCATATTCACAATTTGTGAGAAGATTATTTTCCCCTCCATTAGAGGGATGACCAAACGTTGGTGAAGAACCTGCAATTGCACCGATGCCCCAGCTAAATCCTGAAATTTTGTTTCCCCATACATAATCATATGCACCGCCTGCGTAAAGAATACCTGCTCCGGAAAAACCTGTTTTGTTGATGATGTTATGATAGCTGGCTACCGTTGCTTCATTCTCTGCTATAATACCATGATCTCGAGGTTCGATGATCTTACTATCTATTACCCAGGCATTTGAACTATTGATTCGAACTCCGTTAATCATATTTTTAATCGTGCAGTTAGAGATAAAAATACCAATCCAAGGCATATTTACTCCAAAAACTTCCGTTCCGTATTGTACAATTCCATAATCGATTTTGGAAAGCGTTCCTGCATCGCCCTCCATTACAATGGAACCCCAGCTGCCCGGTACCGTGTCATTTAAAGATGTAAATGTTATAGGCAGTGTCGTTGATCCAATGGCGGTTAATACTCCATTGGAAATTAAATTTTGATTGTTTGCAAAACGAATAATTTTACCGGCAGAAATTATCAATGTTTTACCGCTGGATACGGTGACATCTCCGACGATGATCTTATTTTCACTCCATGTTGTGTTGACAGTAATTGGTCCTGAAACTGTTTTACCAACAAAGAGTGATACTGTATCTGACGGAACAGAAGTAACATTTAGATTGTTTTGCGCAATCAAATAATATTTTAGATAAACATTTTTACCGGCGGGAATTGTTGTAGCTATAACCGGATTATCAGTATACGAAGTAGTGGTTAACAGTGAAGCATTTAATTTTGTATATGATAGAGAACTGCCATCATAATAAACAGCTCGATAAAGATTATATCCACCTCCGTTAGGAAGCATTGTTGGACTGTATTCTCCATTCCACGTAACAGTAGTAGCTTGTGAATTTTTGAATAAACCTTGCACTCCTTCAGGTTTATTTGGTGGAATGTGTCCAATTAAATATTCAACATTAAAACGTAAGAGCGCGTATGCTTCGCTTGTTAATGTTGATGAACTGTCTACATTAACATCTGTAAGCACTTGCAGCAATGTTGTTTTTGCGCCGCTGAAATTGTTTGATTGCAATTGTGTTTTTGCAGTACTAAAATAATTGAGATATTTATTTGCTATTGTCTGTGTTGTTATCCAGCCGAGTGTTCGAGATTGGGTGGTATAATAAGCAAGAGTATCACACCAAGTCGTTGTGATAAAATTTATTGGAGGAGCGCTGGGACCAATTGTCCAACCTCGATAATTAACAACTTCACGAATAGAATCCATCTGATCAATTGACATTGTTGCAGTTGTATCTTCAATGTTTGGAAAGAATTCATAAATATTAAAATAAGGTTGAATTTCAAATATTCTCATTCCGGGCAACGCTTTGCTCATCAAAATCAAACTATNNTTTATTTACACCAAACCAAGCAACCGGTCTATTTGCAAGTGTTGCATCCCAAAACCGAGGCAATAATGGAAAACCAACAGCGATTACCCCTCCCTGTCGGGGCGGGTAATTTCTTCTAAACGATCCCTCTTCATAATCTGAATCATATCTCAAACCAACAGTGTCATATAGAACAGAATTACTTTGTCGAGAAATATCAACCAAAAAATCCGAAATACTTCCACGATTTAAAATATCGTTGAATAATACATAATTGTAATAATACATTTGCTTATTTCCATCATAGGAAATACGACAATTTGCCTTCACTTTATAAAGAAACGGATAATCGGTACTCAAGCTGTCCTGGCAAAAAATAGAGCCTTTGAAACCAATAAGTAAAATAAAATAAAATATAGTTTTTTTCATTTTAATCATCCTTTAGTTAATTTCCGTTATTAAAGCCAAAGTGAATTTCATTTTCATCGTAAATATATCCACCGTAGGTTTTCATTATCTTCTGTAACTTCAATCCACGGTCGGTCAATATTTTTTTCTTGGAATTATTGGGATCAGTTTTTTTTAATCCTGCATTGTCAATATCAACGCTTAATCCAACTCTATGGAATGAATGTGCACTACCAAACTTCCATTGTCCGGGGAAATCAAAAGCGCCGCCCCAATTCAAACACATATCATTGATTCCTAGTTCAACTGCACTTTTCCCACCATCTTCTGTTAGAGTCCATTCATAAAATTCTTGTATAGCAGCTTCTAAACTATCTTTCATTTTTTGAGTGCACCAGTGATTGCTTAAATGATTTTTTCCCCGATTGGATGCAGTTCCGGTCAGATTCCAATACGTCCCATCTGCAAACTCAACAAAGTCCGGAACTTTTACTTGCATATTTACAGTATCAGCATTAGTGCTATCCGAAGTTAGCCATGCAGTTATTAAGTATTTACCCGATGCCTCCGAAGCACGGAACGAATCAACTTTCGCTATTCCATTTGAATCGGTTGTAAGCTGCAACGTATCTTTGCTGTTTTTCCCACTATTGTTTGTACCTCTATAAAATGTTCCTTGTAACTTCGTTGGTAGAATAGTATCTGCCTTAATTGTTCCAGAATCATTTGCAAATCCCTTATGACCATGTCCGCCCGTTCCGATTTGATATTTCGCGAAGATCGTTACTTTCTCATTTTTCAAAGGATAGTTTGCAGCATCCGTAACTCTAATTTCAAAACTTCTTTTCGGATTATACCCTGGACGATCTGCTCCCCTGCTCTTTTTATCGTTATTTTGTGGCGGAAGATACGGCCAAATCTCTCTTGGTTCGTGGTTAACAATTTGTATTTTCTTTACATCTTTTTCGTATTTAAGCCTCACGCTTGTCCATCGTTCTCCCGTTGTTCCACACGCATCTAATCCAAATACTTTAATATATACCTCAACAATATTTTTTATATCATTATCAAGATAAAAGATATACTGCTCGGTTTCCGGAAGATCTGGAATAATAAATTCACCTTTTACGGTATCAATTATACTTGCAGTCGCAAAACTCTGAAAAGGATAATATTCTAGTGAACCAACTGCATCCGGAGAACTTGCACTGATTGAAATGACAGGTTTATATCTGTCGGTAATAACGACAGTTCCGGAATCTGCCCAGGTATTTTCGATATTAAAAATTTGTGGTCCATAAGTTACCTTTTTATAAGTGACCATGCTCCCAGCATAAATCCAATCTTCTGGAGGATATTGAAAATAGATATATCTTTTCTCAATTTCTCCTGAAACAGTATCCGGAACTACATCATCAATCCTCACATTTTGCGTTAACGTACCACAAGAACGCGTATAACTTAATGTTGCACTGGAAGCCTTGCCTTCATAAATACCCGGTTCACCCGTAAATGTCCAACTATATGCGCAATTCAAAATATTTATTGACTGTCCGTTTATCGTAAGAATAATTGTTGGTGAGGATTGACGAATTGCGTATTGATCGAGAAGGAAAGCAGTTTGGTAACATACATCTGGTATTGTTAATGATTGAGTTGTGTTTAAACCATTGTTTATTTTTTTGATGGTTGGCATAATCCTCACCGAATCCTTAATAACAATTTGCGAATGGAGAAAGAATGTGCTGAAGAGGAAAAGGAAAAAGACAATGCTGCGATTGTGTACAGCGGATTTCAATAACATATTATTCGTTCGTTCGCCGAAGCGGGAAAAATATTTATATGACACAATTATTCATCCTTTGCTAAGTTCTTGAAGATAAGTCTACGACTCGTAGAGTGATATGAACCGCGAAGAGGGTATCGATAAATTTTATGGAAAGCAAATTATGTTTGAGTTAATAAAAACAAAAAGCGGATGAGAGCATCCGCTTTTTGTGTTGGTAAACTATTTCAAACAAAGTTATTAGAATCGTCCCATCAGATCATGGCTCTAAAATATATTTCTTAATCTCAGAAATATAAAATGCCTCTCCCATTTTCCACGGGACTTCCGAATGATCTGCTCCGGGAACCGCAATGAATTTTTTCGGTTCATTCGCATTTCTGTAAATGACCTTCCCATTCTTCTCCAAATCAATAAATTTGTCATCAGCACCATGAAGAATTAATACCGGTGATGCAACGAGTTTAATTTTTTCGGCATTGTTGTATTCTCCTTTCATCACAAATGTGCCCGGCATATCTAACAATGTACCGCTTTGAGTCAATGCAGAAGCAGAAGCAAACGATGCTTCAAGAATTAAACATTTAGGAGTAAATGTATTTGCTGCCAGATGTGTTGCGGGGGCTCCGCCAAGAGAAAATCCATATACCGTAATTTGTCCGTCGCTAAATCCTCTGGATTGTAGATAATAATATGCAGCATCGGCATCGGAATAGATACCCGATTCGGTAGGTTCACCCTCGCTCATACCATATCCCTGATAATCATAGATGAAGACATTGAATCCCATTTTATAGAACAATTCAACTCTATCCCAATAAAATTGAAGATGATCTCTGTTTCCGTGATTGTATAAAATTATATTTTTTTCACCTGCATTTGATGACTTCACGAAGTATCCGTAAATCTTTTTCCCTTGAGAAGTCAATACTACTTGCGTTCGCAACGATTCGGGAATGACTGATGTGCGGAGATTATATGATGTCAATGCATCATTATTGAATAATGAACTGTCAAGATCGAAACAGCCGGAAAACATAACTGCTATTATTGTCATTTCGAGCGCAGTCACGAAGTGACGAGCGAGAAATCTTGCTGTTAACTCCAACAGAAAAAGCGAGCTGGCTCTCCCGCTAACGCGGGATCGGAATGACATTGATTGTAGATTCTTTATTTTTCTCATT
>DMPG01000250.1:0-172 GCA_003456055.1 Bacteroidota bacterium
GAAATTGAATTAGAAGATCCAATTGAGAACATGGGAGCTCAGATGGTTCGTGAAGTTGCTTCCAAAACATCGGATGTTGCCGGTGACGGAACAACAACGGCGACTGTTCTTGCCCAAGCGATCGTTCGTGAAGGTTTAAAGAATGTTACCGCAGGTGCAAATCCAATGGATT
>DMPG01000250.1:329-11582 GCA_003456055.1 Bacteroidota bacterium
GGTATGCAGTTCGACCGTGGATATCTTTCACCGTATTTCGTTACTAACGCAGATACGATGGAAGCTGAACTTGAGAACCCATACATCTTGATTCATGACAAAAAGATCAGCGCAATGAAAGATCTTCTCCCAATTCTTGAGAAGATGGCACAATCTGGCCGTTCGATCCTTATCATTGCTGAAGAAGTAGAAGGTGAAGCATTGGCAACCTTGGTTGTTAATAAACTTCGCGGAACACTTCGTGTGGTAACCGTAAAAGCTCCTGGGTTCGGTGATCGTCGTAAAGCAATGTTAGAAGATATTGCAGTCTTAACCGGTGCTCAGGTTATTTCTGAAGAAAAAGGTTTCAAACTTGAAAATGCTACGTTGGCATATCTTGGAACCGCAAAGAAAGTTGTTATTGACAAAGATAATACAACAATCGTTGAAGGTGCTGGAACAAAAGAAGATATCAAAAAACGTGTCAGTGAAATCAAATCACAAGTTGATAAAACAACTTCAGATTACGATAAAGAAAAATTACAAGAACGTCTTGCAAAACTTTCAGGCGGTGTTGCAGTATTGAAGATCGGTGCATCAACTGAAGTTGAAATGAAAGAAAAGAAAGCACGTGTTGAAGATGCATTGCACGCAACCCGAGCTGCTGTTGAAGAAGGTATTGTTCCTGGCGGTGGAGTTTCTTTACTTCGCTCAATTGATGCGTTGAAAGATGTTAAAACTGCGAATGCTGATCAGGCAACAGGTGTTCAGATCCTTCGCCGTGCTCTTGAAGAACCGCTTCGTCAGATCGTTGCTAACGCAGGTCTTGATGGTGCTGTTGTGGTTGATAAAGTCAAAGCAGGTAAAGATGATTATGGCTTCAATGCATTAACTGAAGTCTATGAAAATCTTATCGCTGCCGGCGTTATCGATCCGACAAAGGTTAGCCGTGTTGCTGTAGAAAATGCAGCATCAGTTGCAGCATTATTGTTGACCACTGAAGCGACAATCGTTGAAAAACCGGAAGAAAAAAAATCAATGCCTTCAATGCCTCCGGGCGGCGGCGGAATGGGTAATATGTACTAGTATTTCCCGAAACCTTTCCAAGGTTTTTGTCAAAAAAACCCTCAGTCAAAGTTCTTGGCTGAGGGTTTTTTATTTTCTATATTTCAGTAATGAAAGGAAACAATCGCCATGTCATTACTGCCAAATATTGCCGTAATTCAGCAAAAACTGCGAGAATATAAATTCGATGGTTGGCTCTTTTACAATTTTCGCGGATGTAATCAATTTGCTACAAAGATACTAGCAATGCCCTCCGGTAAACTTTCATCCCGGCGATATTTTTATTTTATTCCAGCGTCAGGTGTTCCTCAAAAATTAGTTCACAACATAGAACAATTTGATCTTGACCATTTGTCTGGTGAGAAGACAATTTATAGCCAATGGACGACACTTCATGCAGGTTTGAAAAAAATACTTTCCGGTTCTAAGACCATTTGCATGGAATACTCTCCAAATAATGATATCCCTTATTTATCGAAGGTCGACGCAGGAACAGTGGAATTTATCCGAACATTTGGGACTCAAATTGTCTCTTCGGGTGATATTGTTCAATATTTTGAAGCACGCTGGGATGACGAACAATATCATGATGCTCAAGATTCCGCCAATATCTTGTTGGGAACGATTGATATTGCATTTAATTTCATTGGTGAGAGTTTAAGAAATGGTAATAGAGTAACTGAATATAACGTGCAACAAGTAATTATGAATGAATTCAAAAGAAATAATCTCATAACATATGCACCGGCGAATTGTTCGGTGAATGGAAATGGAGCAAATCCTCATTATGATCCGAATGAATCTGATTCTACGGAAATTAGAAAAGGTGATTATATTCTGATCGATTGGTGGGCAAAGAAGAACAAACCTGGTGCAGTGTATGCAGATTTTACATGGGTTGGGTATGCGGGAACGGATATTCCGAAAAAATATCAAGAAGTATTTGATATTGTAAAAGGTTCGCGTGATGCTGCAGTTGAATATCTTAAAAAAGAATTTTCTGCCGGGCGAAAAGTACGTGGATGTGATGTTGATAATGTAACCCGAAAGTTTATCGAAGACCGAGGTTTTGGAAAATATTTTATCCATAGAACAGGGCATAATATTGGTGAAGAAGTGCATGGCAACGGTGCACATATCGATAATTTTGAAACGATGGATGTTCGCGAGATCATTCCTGAGACATGTTTTTCCATTGAACCGGGAATATATTTACCGGGTGAGTTTGGGATTCGATTAGAAATTGATGTCTACATCACTAAAAATAAAGAAGTGATCTTACTTGGTGATAAATACCAAAAAGAAATTGTCAAAATTAATTGTTAGAATTACTTGACCTTTACCTTCAAGTTGACGATCAATTCTAGAAAATATTTATGGATTTTGGAATCAAAAATAAAATCGCACTAGTTACTGCCTCAAGCCAAGGACTTGGTAAAGCAGCAGCATTTTCATTAGCAAGAGAAGGAGTCAATCTTGCAATTTGTTCCAGGGATGAGAAATCGATCAATGAAACTGCTGATGAAATACGGAATGCAACAGGAGTGAAGGTATTTGCAATCGTTGCAGATGTTTCAAAACCTTCTGATTGTGATAAAATTATTGAAGTAAGTCTAATGGAATATGGTCGGATTGACATTCTTGTCAATAATGCTGGTGGACCGCCGACCGGGAAAATTACTTCGTTACCTGATTCAGAATGGGAAAAGGGTTTCAATCTAACGATGATGAGTATGGTGAGGTTAACCCGTGCTGTTCTTCCGTTAATGGAAAAACAAAACTGGGGAAGAGTGGTCACAATTGTTTCTATCTCTGCAAAACAACCAATTGACGATCTACTAATCTCATCGACTCTTCGTCCCGGAATTTTAGGAATATCCAAAGTACTCGCCAATCAATATGGTCGATTCGATATAACGGTGAACACAGTGTGTCCAGGATATACGTTAACAAAACGTCAGGAAGAACTTAGCCGATCAAGATCTGCAGAAAAAAATATGTCAATGGAAGAATATCTTGCAGAAAGTGCTAAGAATATTCCCGCTGGGAGACTGGGTAAACCGGAAGAAATAGGTGATGTTGTTGCATTTCTTGCATCGGACAAAGCTAGCTACATCAATGGAGCGAATATTGTTGTGGATGGTGGACAAGCAAAAGGAATATTTTGATTTGGAATTTAAGTCAAGGATTTGAACCTTGACCTGATCAACCGGTTACTTTTTGTGTTTCAGCACTTTGGTCCAATGCACGATCTGTTTCTTAACTTCATTTGGCGCTGTACTTCCCGAAGATTTTTTATGAGCTATGGAATTGTACGGATCAAGTAATGCAAACAGATCTTCCGAAATCTTATGAGAGAATTTATGTAGTTCTTTCAGCGTAAGTTTCGAAAGAGATATTTGATGCTCGATGCAATACCCGACAATCCTTCCTGTGATTGAATGTGCTTCTCTGAATGGGACTCCTTGTTGAACCAGGTAATCTGCAATTTCTGTCGCTGTCAGAAAATCATTTTTTAATTCTTCTTCAAACCGCTGTTTATCAAATTTTGTGTGGATAAGCACATGTGTCATGATATAAACACATTCACGTGTTGTATTCACGGCATCAAATAATGGAAACTTGTCTTCCTGCATATCACGATTATAAGCGAGGGGAAGACCTTTCATTAATGTGAGAATGTTCATAAGATCGCCGTAAACTCGTCCAACCTTTCCACGGGTTAATTCTGCCATATCAGGATTCTTTTTTTGCGGCATGATACTGCTTCCGGTGGTATATGCATCATCAATTTTTGCAAAATCGAATTCCTGCGATGTCCATAAAACGAGTTCTTCAGACATTCTGCTTAAGTGCATCATAATTCCACAACACACAGAAACAAATTCAATGATATAATCGCGGTCAGAAACAGCATCAATACTGTTTTCAAGAACTGAGTCAAATCCTAATTTTTTGGCAACACTAGTTCTATCAATTGGGAAAGAAGTTCCTGCTAAAGCCGCAGCACCAAGTGGAAGCCGGTTTACTCGCTTATAACAATCGGTTAGTCGTTCATAGTCACGTTCTACCATAGAAACGTATGCAAGAAGGTGATGTGAAAGGAAAATAGGCTGCGCACGCTGTAAATGTGTATAGCCGGGCATAATTGTACCGAAATATTTCTCAGATTTATAGAGAAGAACACGTTGGAATTGAGCTAACAGTTTTTTTATTTCTATAATTGCCGATCGAAGATAGAGACGTTCATCAAGGGCAACTTGATCATTTCGGCTTCTTCCAGTGTGTAACTTCCCGCCCATTGGTCCGACTTTCTGGATTAGCCGCTGTTCAATTGCCATGTGGATATCTTCTTTGTCCCATGAAAGTTCGAGTTTACCGGATTCAATTTCTATAAGAATTTCCTTCAACGCTTTCCTAATTCGCCGCATTTCTTCCGAAGAAACGATTTTGCACTCAGCAAGCATCTCAATGTGGGCAATACTGCCCTGTATATCTTCTTGATATAATATTTTATCAATGTCGATCGAAGAAGAAAATCTTAATGCAGATTCGGAAAGTGCTGTTTTGAATCTGCCACCCCATAACGATTTTGATTGTGACATAGTTTGCTCCGGTTATAGTAATAACAATGCGAAGGTTTTGGACCTTAGCATGATTGTGATACTCAAATATACAAAAAAAAACCTGACTGTATTAGTCAGGTTTTAATATACTAGAGTTGGCCGTCATCGTTACAATGATGGTCAACTAATACACTACTCTCTCACAACCCACACTTTTACTTTAGCAGAAACTTTTGAATGCAGTTTTACCGGCACTTCAAAAATTCCCAGTGTTTTGATTGGTTCTTCAAGTTCGATAATTCGCTTATCAATTGAATAGCCTTTTTCTGTGAGTGATTCAGCGATCATTTGTGATGTTACTGCACCGAAGAGTTTGTCATCTTCTCCGACCTTCATTGTGATCGTCAATGAAACACTGCCGAGTTGTGCTGCAAGTTTTTCAGAATCTTGAATGACTTTTTCTTCTTTGCGAGCGAGCTGTATCTTTTCTTGCTCAAGCGCTTTCAAGTTTCCTTCGGTTGCGCGGAATGCAATACTTCTTGGGATCAGAAAATTGCGTGCGAAACCATTCTTCACTTCAACAACATCACCGATGTTGCCTAATTGACTGTAATTTTGACGTAAAATGACTTTCATATTCTCAGACCTCTTTCAATTACTTAATGGCTTCAGATGTGAACGGAAGCAACGCGATATGTCGTGCACGTTTAATAGCCTGCACGAGTTGACGTTGATACTTTGCACTTGTTCCTGTAATACGCTTTGGAATGATCTTACCTTGTTCATTGATGAACTTACGAAGTAATTTTTCATCTTTATAATCAATATAGATCGTTCCGGCAGCAGTGAATCGGCAGGCGCGCTTTTTCTTTTGTTGATTGTCTTTCTTCGCATCTCTGCGATTTCCATCTCGTCCGCCTTTGCCATCTCGGCTGTTATACCCACCGCCATCGCGTCGGTTTCCACCGCTGTTACCAAATGATGATTCTCGTTGTTTCATTAGACTGCCGCTCCTTTACTGGGTTCTTCAGCTGCAACAACAACATCGCTGATAGGTGTTTTCTGTCCGACTTCTTTTGCTTTCAATGCCTTCTTGTTCAATTCAATAGTCATGAAACGAATGACATTTTCATTCAGCAGATACTGTCGCTCTAATTTAGCAACGATATCACCCGATGCTTTGAACTCATAGAGAACGTAAAAACCATTGTTCTTCTTTTTGATCGCATATGCGAGACGTCGGCGTCCCCATTTCTCTAAGGCGCGAATTTCGCCATTATTCTTCAGGATGAAATCTTTGATCTTTTCGATCTCAGTTTCAACCTGCGCATCTTCCAGAGTGGCATTAATAATAATGACCGACTCATAGATCCTTGTTTGATATTGCATTAAAAAATCCTCCTATGGACTTTTGACCCCATCTCTTTAAATTTGGATGGAGTAGGTTATGTTTTCAGTTTTTTTTAAAAAACTCATTCTGCATTTGCAGAAGTGAAAAAATTTCTATTGTAATGATTCATTGTTTCTTGAATCCCTGATTGAACCCAACTAATACTCGCGTTGCACGTGTAATTAAGAAGTTGGGGAAGAAGTTTCTCTTCATCTGCATCGAATCGGGAGAGAACATAATCAGCCATCGAATCGCGATTATGTTCAATTGGCATTGTCTTCCCACTAACTCCTATTCGTAATCGAGGCACAAGATCATTTTCCAAATGATAAATGATTGATGAAAGACCGTTATGCCCTCCATCACTACCCTTGGGCCGTAATCGTAGGGTGCCGAATGGAATTTGAAAATCATCATATAAAATCAGAAAGTCTGCAAAAGCAAGATCGTATTTTTGAAAAATCTCACGAACTGCAGTACCACTGTTATTCATATATGTCTGCGGCATAACAAATAACACGGAATTTTCTGCCAAAGTAGTTTGATAACATTCATACAACGAATTACCTTCAAAGTGTTTTGCTTTGAATTTGTCAATCAAAAACTCTATGGCAAGAAAACCAATATTATGCCGTGTAAATCTGTAACGATTTCCAGGGTTTCCTAATCCTACGATACATTTCACGGATCAACTCCGCTGTCAAAGAACAATATTTGAAATTATTTTTTTGCAGGAGCTGCTTCACCCTCAACAGGTTTTTTACCCTTTGCGATAACTTCTGGTTCAGCAGCTGTTGTAGCTGCTGCCACTGTTGCATCCGTAACTGCGCCAGGAACTGCTGCTACTTCTTCCTTCACCACCGTAGGCGGAACAACTGCCACTACCGCACTTGCAGCATTATCAAGGACACGAACATTTTCAATTTTTATATCTCGAACGTGAATGGAATCATTCATTCCGAGATCTGAAATATCAAGAATAATCTGTTCCGGAATGAATTTTGGCAGACACGAAACACGTACTTTGTGCATAATGTGCTGTATTGTTCCGCCATCTTTCACACCTTTTGGACTGCCATTCAAAACAACCGGGATTTGAACTGTCAACTCTTCATTTTCCTTCACACCCTGAAGATCAAAATGAACCGGACGATCAGTGATAGGGTCGAACTGCACATCGCGAAGAATGCAGGTCTTACTTTCACCGTTATCCAATTTCAAATTGATAAGATGAGTATTGGTGGTGTAGATCAATGGTTTCATTGCAAGCGGTGTTGCAGTGATATTGATATTCGTTTCACCGTGTGCATAATATACACCGGGAATTTTATCTGTGGAACGAAGACGGTTCATCCTTTTACCGGTTTCATTACGCACAACTGCATTCAATAATACTTCTGACATTGTTATTACTCCTCACTTAGAACAAAAAATAAATTAATTATCTAAACTCTTGTCTTTGTCAACATCGAACAGTGAACTGATCGATTTATTGTGGAAACATCGTTCGATTGCCGATGAAAAAACTGTTGAGACTGACATCACTTCAATTTTAGGCGATGTCACTTTCAACGGAATTGTATCGCATACAATAATTTTTTCAACTTCACTTGCGTTGATACGTTCCAGTGCTTTTCCCGAAAGCATCGGATGCGTACAAGCTCCATAAACAGTTTTTGCGCCTGCTTTTTTCAATGCGGAAACTGCATTGGTAAATGTTCCTGCCGTATCAATCAAGTCATCTACAATGAGAACATTTCTGCCCGCAACATCTCCGACAATATTCATTACCTCAACAACATTTGGAGCAGGGCGGCGTTTGTCGATCAATACAAGTTCTGCGTCTAATCGTTTTGCATACGCTCGTGCCATTTTAATGCCACCAACATCCGGGGAAACAACCGTTAGATCCTGAATTTTTTGCCTTCGTAAATGATCAACAAAAACAACAGACGAATATAAATGATCTACAGGAATATCAAAGAATCCCTGGATCTGTGGTGCGTGAAGATCCATACAGATCACACGGTCAGCACCTGCTGTTGTGATTAAATTTGCAATAAGTTTTGATGTTATTGCAACACGCGGTTGATCTTTTCTGTCTTGCCGAGCATAACCAAAATATGGAATAACGACATTTACTTTACGCGCAGAAGCTCGTTTTGCCGCATCAACTGTGATCAACAGCTCCATCAAATTATCTGCAGGGGGAACGGTCGTTTGTATAATAAAAACATCGGCTCCACGAACATTATCAATGAACTTAACCCAAATTTCACCATCACTGAAATTCTGAATCTCTAGTTTACCAAGAGGTTCACCTAAATCGTGAGCAATTTTTTCAGCCAAAGGCCGATTTGCTCGTCCGGAAAATAATTTCAATTGTGGCATAAATTTACTTAACTCTAACGAATAGTTAAAGTGACATTTAGTTTATAAAAATATCAAAAATTCAGCATATAGTCAATGTTTATTCGATATAATCTTGATAAAATAAGCTATATTGACATTCCAAGTAGCTTTAAGTATTTTAGAACCGTTTTATGAATAAAATTACTGAGGATCTACGAACTTTATTAACACCTTCAGGCTGTCAATTACGATGCGATATTCGTTGGAGCAATACATTATTACAATCTAACGGTGAGAAGTTACCTGTTGTCATCATTTGTCACGGATATAAAGCATTTAAGGATTGGGGACCATTTCCTGCGATTGGAAGGTATTTTGCTGCTCATGGATTTGTTTCGGTCGTTCTGAACTTCTCTCATAATGGAATTGGTGAAGACCCTAAGAAATTTACTGAAACCGAAAAATTTTCTAATAATACTATTTCGCTTGAAATTGAGGACGTAAAAACTATCCTCAATGAAATTACTACAAATAATTTTTCATTGCCTTTTATCAATGCCTCACAAATTGCGTTGGTTGGCCATTCACGTGGCGGTGGTGTTTCATTGATCGCTGCTAAAGAGGACGATAGAATTAAAGCTGTTGCGGCATGGTCAACAATTGCATATTTTAATCGATATACAGACGAGCAGAAGGGACGATGGCGAGAAAAAGGATATGTCCAATTACATTCTGTGAACAAACAAAAATCATTTCGGATTAATACATCGCTTCTTGATGATATTGAAATTAATAGTGAACGGTTGAATATTCTAAAGGCGGTTGAAACGTTGAATAAACCGTTGTTAATTGTTCATGGGACATCAGATATTCCTGTAAAAATTGATGAGGCGGAAAAACTATATTCAGTTTCGAACAAGGAATTGACGAAGTTTGTGAAGTTAGATAATGCAGGACATATGTATGGTGCTAAGCATCCATACAAAGAAGAAAGCGATACATTGAATCACGTTCTTGATATTACAGCACAATGGTTACACATTTATTTACAAACGGAGGCTTAATGGAAGTAATACAAAAAATATTCCCGACGGATACAACAACTTCTTCAACATCGGTAATTGCTCAAACCGGCTGGATATTATTGTTTGCGGCACTGACAGCTCTTGGAGCACAAATTCAAATTCCACATCAACCGATACCTTTTACATTACAGACATTTTTCGTACTGCTTTCGGGTGCTTTCCTTGGGACACGTAATGGATTTATTGCTCAACTATTTTATATTGGAATAGGTGCGGTAGGCTTGCCAGTTTTTACCGGAGCGTCATTTGGGTTGGTGAAAGTATTTGGATTGACAGGTGGTTATTTAATAAGTTTTCCGATTGCGGCTGCACTTGTTGGCTACTTTGTTACTATTCAAAAAGGATATGTGTGGACAATTATTTCAATGTTTCTTGGATTGATTGTTGTATTCACATTTGGGACTTTATACCTCAACTTTATTGCAATCCACAATATCCAACAAGCGATCATAAGCGGGTTCCTGATTTTTTCATGGTGGGATATATTAAAACTTTCCGCCGCTGCCGCAATCTATAACGAGTTTGCGAAACGATATAGATAATCTTTGGATAACTATTCTCGATATGAAATAAAAAATCCTCTCTTCGAGAGGATTTTTTATTTCATATAATCAGTAAGAATTGTTTATCCATGGAAATTTAGAAATTCATTCCATCGTCTGTGTAATTCCGCAGTTGCAAGAACATCACCATAACAATATTCTGCAATATCACGAAATCGTTTTGCATCGAATAATTTTCGCATATCAAGACCGGTGATTCCTTTCGTCTTTGGACTTTCGATACCGAATGATTTACAGTAGAAATCCAAACTAAAACGACGGGTGACTTGATAAAATGTCAGCTGCTCCAGTAGGTCACAGTGAATTTCGGAATCATAACGGTATGGCATTAAGTTACGAGATGTTTTCACTCCGAGTTTTGCTGAACGAAGCATAATGAATGGACAATCAAAACTTCTTCCATTAAAAGTGACAAATTGCTCATATTTCGGAATGATCTCCCAAAAATGTTGTAGAATAAATTCTTCAACTCCTGAAATATAATGACAATTTCCATCTTCGGAATAATATTCTTCATTTTTATCTGATTGAAAGAAGACTTTACCTTTTTTCGTATCAGGATTAAAAAACGCAATACAAAGAATCTGTGCCGTAAGAGGATGGAGATTAAGATTCTTCTTTACATCATCAATTTTTTCTCCGCTGTCAGCAAATCGAAGAAGGTATGTCTGTGTTTCCTGATCGAATGATTCTAACGGAAAGCCAAGTGTCTCTATATCAAAAATTATTCTGCTCATACTTGTGTGATCTTATAATTTTTTAGACCCCAGTTTGTTTCAGTCGCCGTTACGAGAATTACCGTATAGATTGGAATTGCGAGGACCATCCCCATTACACCAAGTGTTTCGTTCCCAATAAGAATGACTAAAAACATTTTTAGAGGATGGATATTCATGATTTTGCTAAAAACAGTTGGTTGGACAATTATTTGGTCGATTTGTTGAACACCAATTGTTACAAGCACAATCCATGGTAACATACTTAGATTGCCAAATTGGACAATCGAAATTAATATAACGGGTATGGCACCGATAAACGGTCCTGCAAAAGGGATGATATTAGTGAATCCGCCGATTAATCCAAGTACGGTTGCATAATTTATACCAAGAAAGTAATAACAAATGGCATAGATAATTCCAACAATTGTAGATTCTGTAACAGTTCCTCGAATATATTTACTTAATTGATCTTCAATCTTATAGATGATGTTGAGTGACATTTCAAAATACTTATTTGGCATACTTCGGACAAAA
>DMPG01000290.1:0-2569 GCA_003456055.1 Bacteroidota bacterium
GTCTTTGTGCCTTTGTGGTGAATTAATTCAATTTGAATACAACTTATATTTTTAACCGTATCGTAAAAATTGTGTTTTAAATATTGGAATGCGTCCTTGCAACAGTTCATTTATGGCGAACCAAATCTCATCCGGCGTGGGTGGACAACCATGTAAGAACGCATCAACACGGATAACGTGGTGCAACGGAATTGCCTGTTCCAGTAATTTTGCGATCAATGTATGATCGTTTGGAACCGAATTACAAATGTCTGCAAGTTCTACATACGCGCGGTTGATCAGTTCTTCATTCGTAAAACGGTTACGCATTGCAGTAACATTTCCGGTCGTTGCACAATCGCCAAAGGAGATGACATATTTTGAATTTTTTCTCACACGATGAGCCATCTCTTCATTCTCGTCATTTGATACTGCACCTTCAACCAATGTTACATCAACATCCTCGGGAAATGTTTTGACATCAGCGATCGGTGAAAAAACAAAATCGACCTTATCCGCCAGTTCGATCAAACGTTCATCAAGATCCAGAAATGACATGTGGCAGCCTGAACATCCGCCAAGCCATACTGTTGCAATGCGTGGTTTGCTATTATTTGCACTCATAAATTCTCTTCAATTCGAAATGAATATAATTGTTGGTCATTTGTTACTTTTTTTATTATCAAATGATCACCCTTTGCCAACCCGGACCATTTTACAAAATAATGTTCATGCGGTTTATCTGGTCCCTGGCACTCACAGTGATATGATTCTATCTTAGCTTTCTTTTTCGTCGGTCCATTCTTCACAGAAAATGTCGACCCTTCTTCCGGAAAGAATGAAAGTTTATGCTTCAAAACAAGAAAGTATCCTTGCTGTGCTTCTTCTGATGAGATATTTCGTTCGTAGATGTTTTTCATTTTTTACCCTCTTGTAAAAATATCTCTAAATTGTCATCTCAAACTCAGTGAGGAATCATGTTTTACTATAGAAGACAAAACTAAGATTTATCAAAGATTCGCATTTCCAAATGACAAAGCATTAATAACCTCTACTCATTGGCAATTGAAATCCATTCTTTTTTCTGACGCGCTGTGATGATGTATTTCAAGAATCCTTTTTTCTTTTCCATTTCAGACACTGTTGAACCCTTATCAAACAATGCTCCGGTCGGACAGACCATAACGCATTTTCCACACGCCGTGCATGTTTCAGAACTCCCCCAATCATCATCCAATCCGGTAACGATCTCACAATTGATCCCGCGTCCTGCAACATCCCAAACGTGCGCACCTTCAACTTCATCGCATACACGGACACATCGGGTACAAAGAACGCAACGATTGTGGTCCATGACATATTCTTTGTGAGTTGCATCCAACGTCTTTTTGGGGAAAAGATACGGATACCGAACGCGCACCAATCCAACACTATAAGCAAGATCCTGCAGCTCGCAATGATTGTTTGCAACACAGACTGCGCAGACATGATTTCCTTCCGACGCAAGAAGCGCGATGATCATTCGCCTATATTTGTTCAACTTTTCATTCGTCGTTTGAACAACCATTCCTTCTTCTACTTTTGTTGTACAGGCCGGCAGAAGTTTTGGAATTCCTTCGATCTGCACAACGCACAATCGACATGCGCCGACCGTTGACAATCCTTCCAAATGACAGAGGGTTGGAATTGGAATTTTATGCTGTCGCGCAACGGTGAGGATCGATTCACCTTCCTGCGCACTGAATTGTTGACCATCGATTGTTAATGTTTTAACTGCCATAATTGTTCTCTTGGAATGTTATCGCACCGAAAATTTCAAGGTTTATATTTTTCAAAATCTACTACCACAGCATCGCCGCCCATATATGTTTCTACAGGTTGAAGCAGCTCTTCATATTCATTTTTAAAGAAGCGCAATGTCGAAAGAACAGGATTCGGCGCAGACTGTCCCAATCCGCACAGACTTGTTTCTTTCACCATCATACATAATTCTTCCAACAGCACCATATCATCTTGTGTTGCTTTCTTTTTTGAAATCTTATCTAATAATCCATAAATGTGACGAGTACCAACTCTGCACGGTATACACTTTCCGCACGATTCATCCATACAGAATTGCATGAAGAATTTCGCCACTTCCACCATTTTGGAAGTTGAGTCCATTACAATTAAACCGCCGCTTCCCATAATCGAACCGACCTTCGCCAGCGATTCATAATCCACCGGAAGATCGAGATGTTCTGTTGGGATGCATCCGCCGGAAGGTCCGCCGGTTTGGGCAGCTTTGAATTCTGTTCCATCAGGAGTTCCGCCGCCGATATCAAAAATGATTTTGCGGAGTGGAATTCCCATCGGTACTTCGATCAAACCGGTGTTCTTTATGTTTCCTGCAAGGGCAAATACTTTTGTCCCCTTGCTTTTTTCTGTACCAATGCCTGCAAACCAATCGCTTCCGTTTCGAATGATCGGAGCAATATTTGCAAAGGTCTCCACATTATTGATCAGCGTCGGCATTCCCCACAAACCTTTTTCTGAAGGATATGGCGGACGAGGTTTTGGATTCCCGCGTTTTCCTTCAATCGATTGGAGG
>DMPG01000290.1:2667-2792 GCA_003456055.1 Bacteroidota bacterium
AGCGGATATTCAGCGCGGCAATAAATATATCCTTGCGTTGCACCAATTGCATGACCGGCAATTGCCATTCCTTCCAACACTCTGTGCGGATCTCCTTCCAACACACTGCGATCCATAAATGCACC
>DMPG01000086.1 GCA_003456055.1 Bacteroidota bacterium
AGATTCAAACTGCTTCAGGAAACGGACATCGTTTTCGAAAAAATGGCGGATGTCTTTAATTCCGTATTTCAGCATCGTGATACGCTCGATGCCCATTCCAAAAGCAAACCCGGTGTATTTTTTACTGTCGATGTTACAAGCCTCCAAGACATTCGGGTCAACCATTCCGCAGNNCCGGTATATTTTTTACTATCGATTCCGCAGTTATCTAAAACATTGGGATCTACCATTCCACATCCTAATATTTCAAGCCAGCCTGTATATTTACAAACATTACAGCCTTTACCGCCGCATATATTGCAGGCCACATCCATTTCAGCCGATGGTTCGGTAAAAGGGAAATAAGATGGACGTAAACGAATCTGCGATTTTTCGCCGAAAAGCTCACGGGCAAAATACAGCAGCGTTTGTTTCAAATCGGCAAACGAAACATTTTCGTCAACATACAAACCTTCGATCTGGTGAAAAATACAGTGCGAACGAGCCGAAATGGCTTCATTGCGGAATACGCGTCCGGGGAAAATAGCACGAATTGGCGGCTGGGTTTTTTCCATCACCCTGATTTGCACACTCGATGTGTGTGTCCGGAGTAGAACATCAGGATTTTTTTCGATGAAAAAGGTATCCTGCATGTCGCGGGCCGGGTGTTCCGGAGGAAAATTCAGAGCCGAAAATACATGCCAGTCGTCTTCAATTTCAGGACCTTCGGCAATGGAAAAACCAATGCGTGAGAAAATATCAATGATCTCATTTTTAACAATTGACAGCGGATGGCGTGTCCCTAATTTCAATGGATCAGCAGTTCGTGTCAAATCAGATTTTTGTTCTGCATCAGTTTTTCCCGAAAAAGTATCTTTCAGTTCATTGATCTTATCCTGAGCTGCATTTTTTAAATCGTTCAGTAACTGACCAACTTCACGTTTTTCTTCGTTAGCAACTTCGCGAAAATCATTAAAAAGTGAAGTTATTTCACCCTTTTTACTTAAGTATTTAATACGCAACGATTCAAGTTCTTCAAGACTGACTGCGGTCAATTGATTTATCTCGTTCTTTAACTGATCTATCCGATGTTTCATTTTAAATATTTTTTTTCATCTTATTATTGAAATCATATAATCATATTTTTGATTGATCTTTCAATTTTTTTTGTTCTTCTCCCGCTATCCGGATCCGTTCTAACGCGTCCTTCTTCTGAATTTCAAGATTTACACGCTTGAGCAAACCATTACTGTTAAAAACGACATATAAAAAAAGAATTAGTGCACCGACAATGATTGCAGTGGTTCTCTTGTTCTCTTTTACGGTTTCCGCAAGATTTTCAGGACTTACTTGCTTTTTTATTTTTCGATAAAACTTCATAGATTTATTGAAATGTAAGAACATTTAACGTAAGTTGGAACAACCATTTGCCGATTAACGACAAAAATTGGAAAAACAGTCCTATCATTATGACAACAACCTATTCTGAGATCATTCGATCACAATATTCCAAACTTCCGAATCGAAGACTTAATACCGGAGAATGTCAAACGCTCAAAAACCAACGCTGTTCACTTTGTTTTTCTTCAAAAATTGATTATGCAACGGAATTGAAGTTCAAACAATCCGCCTTGAATGAATTCTGGAAATCGCTTGGAACATCAATTGAATGCGAACAACTTATTCCATCACCGTTAGGAAGAAATTACAGAACAGTCAGTAAACGAAAAGCATTCATTGTGGGAAGAAGTTTTTTCTTAGGTTTGATCGGAGTCGATGAGGATTCGTCAAAAAGTTTTCCAATGGATATCGGTGAATGTGTTGTTGAACCAAAATCGCATGCGGAGATCTACTCTGCAATTCAGGAAATTTTACAGCGAAAAGAAGAATCGACTCTTGTAAAAGAATTTAACTATGTAGTGATAAAAGGTGATGATAAAGAATCGATCGTTATCTTTAACATGAACCACTTCTCCTCTTCCAATCGCAGAGAAGTGAATACTCTGTCCAAATATCTTACATCAAAAGTAAAATCCGTTTCCGGAATTTTTGTTTTTGTCGATGAAGAACGATCAAAATATTATCTTTCCGGGACACCCCGAAAGGGAGTTCAGTCTAATCCAAAACCGTTGACAAAAGTCTTCGGAAAAGATAAACTCTTTCACAAGGTCGGCGATGTAAAATTTTTGTATGGTCCCCTTTCATTTACGCAGACAAATCATTCTATCATTCCATCATNNCTTAAAAAAGAAGATATTCTTTATGATCTCTATTGCGGATACGGATTGTTTTCGCTTTCGTTTGCAAAACAAGTAAAGTCAGTCACTGCTCTCGAACTTTCAAGAAGTTCCATTCACGATGGGATCGATAATGCACGACGAAACACTATCACCAATACAAAATTTGTTGCCGCTGATATTTCTGCAGATACGCTGGATCGATTTTCAAAATTCCGCCCCACAAAAATCCTGCTCGATCCACCGAGAAACGGAACAAGTGATGAGGTGATTGAATTTCTTGCCGGCCAGGGACCGGAAAAAGTTGTGCACATTTTCTGCAATACCGATATCATCGCAAAAGAATTACGCCGATGGAGTGAGTGCGGATATGTTCCAGTAAAAGCACAGCCGTTCGATATGTTCCCGGGAACCGATGGAATTGAAATGATGGTATTGCTTGAAAGAACTAAATAACAACCTAATGAACACTCAATAACTAGAACAATGAAATTTAGATATTTGTATTTACTATTTTTTTTCGCACTTATCCAATTCTCATGCGAAAATCTGAATGACGCTGCTTCTTCTAATGTTCCCTATCTTCCACTTGCTCCATTCGATATTCAATGGAATGAACAAAACACTCTCGTTTGCTTCGGTACAAGTTTGACATATGGATATGGTGCGGGAGCAAAAACGTTTAATCCCGCAGGACCTATTGGGATACCCGGAGGAACAACTCCAAGCATTAAGAATACAGGAGATTCATCGTATCCTCGTTTCCTTCAAGAGAAACTGAAAATAAAAGTGATCAATCAAGGATATGTTGGGGCGCGATTGAGTTATGCTTTAACATTGCTGAATGACAGCATCATTGCTAAAAAACCGGCGCTTGTATTATTAGAATATGGTGCGAATGATTTTCTTTGGAGTATCTCTGCCCGCACATCCGATTCGTTGTTGAGCTTAATGGTAACTCAACTCCAAAACAAAGGAGTGAAAGTTGTTCTATTGAGCTTTATCAATCCTGACATGCTTCAATACATGAGCAGCGGCAGTTGGTCTTCCGAAGATTCGATCCTTGCGTTGCAGTATAATTCTATGATAAAGAATGTTGCGGAGAGATTTGCTGTTCCGCTCGTTGATTATCCGTTGAAAGGAATATTCGGTCATCCCGAACTAATGTCGGATGAATTACATCCGAACGGAATTGGATACANNGAATAGGATACAAAAGAATGGAAGAGAATATCTTTTACGCACTGATCAAAACCTTTGAGAAAAACGGGATGTTGAAATAAAAACAAACCATCATCTACCACTATTGGAATCATATGAAACGATCAACCATCAATCCAATGCCGAACTATTTCGACCGATATATCAATCTTGTACCGGATATTGAACTTTTTCAGGCATTCAACAACAGCATCAATCAACTCAATGCAATCGACAGAAATCTTTTCGCAAAACTGGT
>DMPG01000207.1:0-332 GCA_003456055.1 Bacteroidota bacterium
TTACAGGATGTTTTTCTTTTTTCCGGCGACATTAAAGGAAATATCAATCTTGGCAAAGAGGATATTTCAATTGAAGAAATTAAAAGTGCCGCACGCATTGTTGGTGTTGACAAGTTCATAGAATCGTTGCCGAAAAAATATGATGAAGAAGTGAAAGAACGAGGCTCAACTCTTTCGGTAGGACAGAAACAATTATTGTCATTTGCGAGGGCTCTTGCGTTCAATCCGAAAATATTGGTATTGGATGAAGCGACCTCAAGCGTTGATACCGAAACCGAGATCCTTATCCAATCTGCAATTCAGAAATTGCTGGCAAATAGAACAGCAATCGT
>DMPG01000207.1:361-664 GCA_003456055.1 Bacteroidota bacterium
AAAGGAGAGATCCGTGAGAGTGGTACGCATCAGGAATTACTTGTTAAAAAAGGTATCTATCATCGATTATATCTTTTACAATATAAAGAGCAAGAGGCGGCATAACAATATTGTTTTTTTTCATGCGATTTAATTTCTCACTTTTACTATAAAGTGCTTCCATGAATAATTTTAGGAGAACGGTGTAATGGGAAACATAACAAAAATTGTTACACTTGAACGTCATATCAATGAAATAGAGCACCTGCATCCGACTGCAACAGGTCATTTCTCAAATATTCTCCGTGATCTTTCGTTGGCGAT
>DMPG01000207.1:821-7684 GCA_003456055.1 Bacteroidota bacterium
AAAGGAAAATATGTGCTGCTCTACGATCCTTTGGACGGATCCGGGAATATTGATGCGAATGTCAGTATTGGTACAATATTCTCTATTTATCGTCGTATTTCCAAAAATGGTCATGGAACAATGGAAGATGTCTTGCAGCCAGGGTACAAACAAATTGCTGCCGGATATGTTGTTTTTGGATCGAGCACTATGTTGGTCTATACAAGCGGTGATGGTGTTCATGGATTCACATTGGATCCGAGTATTGGTGAATTTTTACTCTCTCATGAAAACATTAAAATGCCGAAACGAGGAAAGATTTACAGCGTGAATGAAGGAAATTATAAATGGTGGGGAACTGGTGTGAAAAAGTACATTAAGTATTTACAAGAAGAAGACCAATTGTCTTCGAGGCCGTATTCAGGAAGATATATCGGGTCACTTGTTGCAGATTTCCATCGGACATTGTTATACGGCGGAATTTATTTGTATCCCGGTGATTCACGAAATCAAAATGGAAAACTGCGGTTGATGTATGAAAATAATCCCTTGGCATATATTTGCGAACAAGCAGGAGGGCGCGCGATCGATGGTGAAAAACGCATTTTAGATGTCATCCCGACAGAACTGCATCAACGAACGCCGCTATTTATCGGCAGCGTGGAAGATATCAATGACTGTGAACGATTTCTCAAAGAACAATAATAGTTACAATTGAATTTAAAATAAAAAACCTTCGTCAATGACGAAGGTTTTTTATTGGTGGGGTCAATTTAAGAATCAGTTCAATTTAGCTCTTGCTCGTTTTACATATTCGCTTGTAGGATACATATCCAATAGTTTCTGGTATTCTGTTTTTGCTTTTTGTTTATCGCCTAAACGCTCGTAGCTTTGTGCGATCATTAATTGTGCATCATCTCTTTTTTCGGAAAACTTATAACCTTGTACTAATTGAAAATGCTGAATTGCTTGAGAGTAATTTTTTAATTGAAAATTACATTCACCCATCCAGTAATGGCAGTTATCGGCATAATCATCTTTTATGCCGGTATTTAACAAAGTCTGTAGCTCTTCGATCGCGTTCCGATAATTTCTACCTCTTGCAGTATTTATTGCCGATTCATATGCACGAATCTCTTCGTAGGATGATTTTCCTGCCATTGGCTCACGTTTTTGAACCCTTACCGGTTCCGATTTTTTTGGTGCGGATGCTAATGCTGCATTTGCAGCTTCTAAGTCCGATATTTTTGTGCCGAATTCTTTATTGGCTTGTTGTAATGAAGAATTTTCATCCTTCAATTGCATATTCTCAGATTTTAATGCATCAAGATCAGATTGAAGTTGTTCTCTTGTAGGTCCTTCCTGAACAGGCTGTTCTTGAATTGCTTGTTCTTGAACGACTTGGTCGGTAGTGTCTTCCGCTGGCTGATCTTGCGGAGTTTCTTCTGCAATACCTGTATCAGTGACCATTTCATCTTCAGACATAGCCTCTTCGGATCCACCGCAGCCTATAAACCCAACTGCTAGCAAAGAGATTATTACAAAAAATCGTAGAGAAGTTAAACGAACCATGATTCCTCCGGAAAATGTTCAAAATATAAGTGGAACTGTATAGAATGTATCAATAGCAGGCTAAAAAGTCAAGCCGACTTTTTAATTAAAGTGCGAGTGAATTTTGCACATTGGATCTGAATAGTGTTGATAACCTCAATAGGAACACCGTCAAAATATTTAGATTGCGGACGCATATCACATATTTCATTCACATAATCCACCACAATAAATTTTCCTTCGCTATCAAGGGCTATCTCTGAGGAAAAGAAATCTAGACGGCAAATCTTGCGAATTATCATCAACGTTGGCCGTAATTTTTGAAGATTATATTTACGCTCATCCTGTTTGGTAAGGACCCTATAAATATGAGTGCGATGATCCCACCAACAGAGAATAATCGTTCCGAATGCATAAAAAGTGCGGAACCAAGCAATATCATTTCCTAATATTTTAGGCTGAACGGTTTCCTGCAATAAATAGGTATCGTTTTTATGATGCTGACGGGTTTCCAAAATTTCTTTTAATGTTTCCGCACCAAGAACAACTCCAAGACCTCCTCCGGTTGTATTGGCAGGTTTAATGATAAACGGTCTGCCGAGATGTGCAAGTTCCGTCAGACTCAGTTCAAGTTCTTTGTTTTTATTATACGGCGAAACAATAATAGAATAGGGTACGTGAATACCTTCTCCCATCAATGCAAGATGCATATTGGCTTTGTCTTTAGCATAATCAATCAGTTCGTGTCGATTAAAAACATAGGTCTTTGTTTTTGCAATAAATTTTGCGAGAGGAATGAAACTGTCGGCTGAATCTGATGCACGGTCTAAAAAAGTGCGGAAAGCAATTTTTTTAGACCGGACAAGTTTTGTAACAGATTCAATATTATGAGGTTCTATCCTGAACGAAGAAAGTTTAAGAGCATTACATTGTTCTTCAACACCGAAAATAAAATCGTGGTCGAATTCCCAATCCCATGCCAAACCAATATCAAAAATCTCTGCCATTTGATGATTGAACCGTTACTGTTTCAATAATGATTTCGGTTCCAGATTCGCCGATTCAATATCTTTGAAATATTTCACTGTTCCCACTTTTAGTTCGACCGTTGCTTCATCATCACACACGATCATTCCTTTTGGATGAAGCTGCAAAGCGCTCACCGTCCACATATGGTTTACACCAGCTTCAACAACGTTGGACAAGGCTCTTGCTTTTTTGTGTCCATTGATGATGATGACCACTTCTTTAGCGTCGAGAATGGTAGCGACACCAACCGTTAATGCTGTTTTAGGGACCTTTGTGATATCGTTGTCGAAAAATCGTGAGTTCGCAACGATGGTATCATACGTAAGGGTCTTTATCCGTGTTCGTGATGCAAGTGATGAACCTGGTTCGTTGAATGCAATATGTCCATCGGGTCCAATTCCGCCGAGGAATAAATCTATACCGCCGGCTTTTTTAATCTTCTGTTCGTACTCATTACATTCTTTGCTTAGATCATTTGCATTACCGTTTAGAATGTTTACATTTTTCTTTTGAATATCAACAAGATTGAAGAAATTATTCGACATGAATGAATGATAACTCTCCTGATGTTCTTTCGGTAATCCGACGTATTCATCCATATTGAATGTTATTACATTTTTGAATGAAACAAGTCCCTCTTTGTGCATTCTGATAAGTTCTTTATATGTTCCAAGCGGTGATGAACCGGTAGGAAGTCCGAGAACGAATGGCTTTCGTGGTGTTGGATTGAATTCCCTGATTCGTTTTACGACATACGATGCAGTCCATTGACTGACACGTTCATAATTGGATTGAATGATAACGCGCATAAAATTCCTTTCTGTATCGATAGTTATACCACCAATATAAAAAATAGAAGGATTCTTTTCACTTTTATTTTTATCTTTTACAGAATAAAAAATGGTTCATTACAACACTTTTTCTATTGGAGCAAATTTCATCTCTCAGAATAAAAAATATTTCCTCCGACAAAATAGCACGCGGCATTTTATTCGAACGTTGATCCTCTCTTTTTACCGACAATTCGACAAAAACACTTTCGTACTATTTCTCATCTCAATCAGTTTGTTCGCTGGCTGCAGTATTCAGTCGAACTATGTAAAAGAATCATACGGGGTATCAGTTCCAACAGATTCGATTAAACAGACTATTTATTTGATCGGCGATGCCGGTGAACCTCTTGTAGAGAAGAAGGAGCCGGTCTTCCGATTGCTCAATAATTCTGCCTCGGTTTCTCCTGCGAACAGTACAATAATTTTCCTTGGGGATAATATCTATCCGAGCGGATTACCGGACAGTGGTCATAGTGACCGAGAAGAAATGGAGCGAAGATTAAATGAGCAAATAAATATTGGTGTTGAAAGCCGTACGCGAACCATTTTTATCCCCGGAAATCATGATTGGGACTATAAAGGACGTGACGGTCTGGCGGCCATAAAAAGACAAGAAGAATTTATCACTCAAAAGAATAATTCCCATATCTCCATGCTGCCAAAGTCCGGATTGCCCGGTCCTTCGGTTGTTGATATCGATGATGAAGTAAGAATTATTGCAATTGATACTGAATGGTGGCTTCACAAGTATCAAAAACCATTTTACCAGAACGATTCCAATGAAGTTCAAACGCAGCATAGATTTTTAGATTCGTTATCCGGTATTCTTGCCGGATCGCAACAGCGAAAGATCATTGTTGTGGGACATCATCCGTTACGGACATTTGGTGAACATGGCGGATTCTTTGACTGGAAAGACCATCTCTTTCCATTGCGAAAGCTATCAAACTGGTTGTGGATCCCGCTTCCGGGAATAGGTTCACTGTATCCCATTTCGAGAATATTTGGTATTTCTGATCAGGATATGTCCGGCAGGAAAAATACATTGATGCGGAATGCAATCGACAGTGTTCTTTCGCTGTATCCTGTTGTTGTTTATGCATCCGGACACGAACATGTATTGCAAGTGATTGAAAAAGAATCACATCATTATTATCTCGTTAGTGGAAACGGGATCCAACTTCATGATGAAGCTTTGACGGTTGCAGCATCAACAATTGCAGCAAGTCGAAATAAAGGTTTTATGCGTTTGGATTTCCTCAAGAGCGGGAAGATAAGGCTTGGAGTTGTCGTTGCCGAAGACAACGAAGGTGTTGAAATATTCTCAATGATCTTGAAATGAGAATATTTATTCTTTCATTTAAAGAGACATCTGAAAAATTGGTTGTCTATTGTCATTCTGGGCATAAAGGTCATTTTTTGTTGCTAATTTTTCCCGGTAATAAATAAAAGTACCATTTGAAGTAAGCGTCACGATGATGGATAGCAAGCCCACGATGGTGACGATAATGTTCTTTGAGACGACTAAAATAACTTTCAAGCGTATTGGTAGAACTTGGTATGCGATGGTTTCTCACATAATGAAATAGATCCGGTAGTGCTTTTAGCAACATACTGCGAGCACGCAGCAAATCACTAAAGACCCAACCGCGATCGGTGGAATGTATAATCGCATATCCGAAGCGATGTTCCCAAGCAACAACATCAGCGATAACTTGGCGAGCTTCAGCGAATGTTCTCACCGCACAGATGCGAAGAAAGATCTTTCGTAAATGTTTTACGTCGGTTCGTTTTGGATTTCGACGACACCAACTCAAACCTTGACGTTGAACGTGAACGATGCATCGCTGTAGCTTTATTGATGGCCATACTGCACGTAAATACTTGATTTGATAAGGGTTTCCATCAACAGTGACACTCTTTGGTGATAATCCTGCATCAGCGAGTGATCGATAGACAATTGGTAAGATGCCAGATCCTTCTGATATATCATAAGCAGCATACACCAATTGTTTGGTATCGGCATTCATTACAACATAAATACCAATGCGATGTTCTAAGAACGTTCCATCGCAAATGATATGACGAACCGTCGACAATGAATACGTACTGTGTGGTGGATGTTTCAACCAATACTGAATACAACGTTTGAGTGTTGCTCTGCTCAGTTTGCTGATGCTCGAGAGTTGGCGAACACTGTATCCTTCAATGATCCATTTTTTAAACCAATGGATATGATGAGTTGATGGCAGTTTCCAAATAAATGTTCTATGACATTGACGGCAATACCATCGCTGTTGTTGAGTTGGTGTTTTACCAAATCGTTTTACGTCGGATGATTTACATCGTACGCAGTGCTTTTTTGGTCACGATTCTTCACCTTGTCAGAGTTTTATACCAATAACGCTATTTCAAAGAACAACTTACAGTTATTTTAGCAACATTTTTTGACCTTTAAACCCAGAATGACGAACGATTTACGTCTGGCGTTTTACAATAAATTACTTGCTAATTCCGCCAATTTCGAGCGCTCCCCTTTTTCAAGATTAATATGAGCGTAAATCTTTTGTCCCTGCATCTTTTCGATCAAATAACTCAGTCCATTAGACATACTGTCAAGATACGGATGATCGATCTGATAAATATCGCCGGTGAGCACGATCTTCGTTCCTTCCCCGGCGCGAGTGATGATCGTCTTTACTTCGTGCGGTGTAAGGTTCTGCGCTTCATCGACAATAAAGAAGATCTTTACTAAGCTTCTTCCGCGGATATACGACAACGCTTCGATCACCAATTTTTCTTCTTCCAGCAATTGATCGATACGCTGATACTGCTGATCCGATTCCTGATATTGATTTTTAATAACATTCAAATTATCAAAGAGGGGTTGCATATACGGATCGAGCTTCGATTTAATATCTCCCGGGAGATAACCAATATCCTTATTGGAAAGCGGAACGATCGGCCTTGCCATAAAGATCTGTCGGTACAATTTACGCCGTTCAAGAGCGGCTGCGAGCGCAAGAAGCGTTTTTCCAGTCCCCGCTTTTCCGGAGATCGTTACTAATTGTATATCGGGATTAAGGAGCGCGTTCAACGCAAAGATCTGTTCTGCATTGTGCGGCGCAATTCCATACGCAACATTTTTTTCGATCTTTGTGATCCGTTGATGTTCCGCATCGAATGTTCCAAGTGCAGATTGTTTGCCGTTCCGCAGAATGATGAATTCGTTCGGTTGAAAATGATTTGTCGGAAGTTCGGTTGGATTTACTTGGTACGGATTCGAATGCAGCCGGGTAAAAACACCTTCCTCAACATTTTCTACCGTACGATGGCCGGTATATAGTTCCGTAAGATTCTTTACCTGATCGTTCTTATAATCCTGCGCAGGTAAACCGACTGCCTTCGCCTTCATCCGCAGATTGACATCTTTGGAAACAAGAATTACTTCGCGTAACATTTGTTCTTTTG
>DMPG01000208.1 GCA_003456055.1 Bacteroidota bacterium
CCGGCCAGGGTGCCGATGGCTTCCATCTTCTGGGACTGCACGAGCTGGGTATGGAGAATCTCCCGCTCCGCCTCCGCCTTTTTGCGGTCGCTGATATCTTGCACCATGCCGATGGATTGGATGATTGTGCCCGCGTCATCGCGTGCATGAACACAACGTTCATGCACGTAACGGACTTCACCTGTGCCCGGCCGAACTATTCGGTGCTCGATCTCATAACTGTCTGTTCCTTTCCGTATTGAACCGGAATACGCCTCAGCCACCGCGGCTTGGTCGTCCGGATGGACGAAATCTAGAAAGGCTTCATAGGTAGCGGCAAACTCCTGCGGCTGGCAGCCAAAAATACGGTAAACCTCGTCCGACCAGATCAAATCGTTTGCGATCAAGTCCAGTTTCCAGCTACCAACATGGGCAATCTCCTGTGAGGTGGACATAAGCTTTTCACTTTCCCGCAACTTATCTTCCGCCCGCTTGCGGTCGGTGATGTCTCGAAAAATACTTAACAAAAATTGCTGCCCTGTTCCCAGCTCAATTATTGAATTGGATATTTCAAACCAAACTGTACAATCGTTCCACAACATCAGCTGCATTTCAAAATGCGGTGAAAATGTTTTATTTCGAAATCCTTCAATCGTCGTTGCCAGAATTCTCTTTCCATCGCCTGAAGCATAGAGCACATCAAGAAGATGATCCTCAAGTTCGTCACGCGTTTTGCCGAACTGATTGCAGAATGCATTGTTCACCATGACAATGGTGCCGTTCTTATCCATCAATCGCATTCCGTCGAAAGACTCATCCCAGATCGCACGGAATCGTTCTTCCGATAATCGAAGCTGGTCTTCTGCAATCCGTCGGTTTTCTTTTTCCTTTGCTTCAATAATTGCATTCTTTATTGCAAACGGAAGTCGTTCAAGCCTGTCTTTAATCACATAATCATTTGCGCCTGATTTTAAAAGTTGTATTGCCCTTTCTTCACCGATGGCTCCGGAGACGCAGAGAAACGGGACATCCGGACAGATCTCATTTCGTAATTGCAAAGCGCCAAATGCATCGAAACCGGGCAGTTTAAAATCTGCTAAAATAATATCGTATGAATTGGTCCGAAGCAATGATACAAAATCACTTTCTTTATCAATGCGCGAGATTTTCAATGTGATTCCTGCAGCGATCAATTGTTCGCGTATGATCTCGAAGTCTTGCTCAGAGTCTTCAAGTGAAAGAATTTTTAAGATAGGTTGTATCGTAATATTTTCATCCATGGTACACTCTTTTTTCTAAGACCACGCTGGTCTTATTGCAAAATACTTTATTGAAGTAGTCTAAACAAAATGCTTTGTTGAAGCAATACGTTAAACAACGTAGTTTTAAAGAACCAAAGGACAATGTTGTCTGAATAATGTTTTGATCCCGTACCCAACCCAAAGGATCAGTTTACACCGTAACGCGGGAAAGGGATATTATGGGAATAGTTTGAATAAAGCGAAGAATAACAGGCAATAGATGATCTATTTTTCTGTGAAAACCAGCGATTCGGAATTCAAACAGTAACGCAATCTTGTCGGACGGGGTCCATCATCAAACACATGACCAAGATGCGCATCGCATCGCGCGCACAATATTTCAACTCGTCTCATTCCGAAACTCAGATCGGTCTGTTCAGTGACATGTTCTGGTTTCACGGGTTGAAAGAAACTAGGCCAGCCGGTTCCGCTGTCAAATTTCGCATCGGATGAGAATAATTCCAATCCGCAGCATACACAAGAATATGTTCCCGGCTTCTTGTGATCGTAGAATGCTCCGCAAAATGCCCGCTCGGTTCCATGCTCCCGTGTGATGTGGTATTGCTCAGCCGTTAATAAATTTTTCCATTCTGCTTCGGTTTTAACGATTTTTTCCATGGTGAACAATTTCCTTTTCATTGATAACGAAAGAAAATATACTTTAGTTCTTACTGTCTAACTGATATTACGCAGAACAAGAAAACGATCATGGTGAGCAAGGTGCAGATTACATTAGTGAAGTCATCCTTCGACGCNNAAATATAACGAAAGAAAATAGACATTGGTTCTTACAGTATAATAAAAAAAGTCTCACAATACTGTGAGACTTTTTTATAATAAAACAAACATTCAACAATATGTTGAATCAATTGAACATATCATTCATATTATCATTAATCTGCATACGGGCTCGAACTTCGTTCAATTTTTTCATTATGCTTAACACTTGTTCGCTGCTATTCTCCGCAAGATCGGAAAGGAATCGTTTGATATTCTCATCTTCGCATTCATTCAGAATCTCTTCCGAGAGCCGTACAAGCGACGATTCCAATTGCAGTGCCCGCGTTAGAGCGGCACAGGTATTTCTGCATTCATGCTCACACCGAAAATTAAAATCTGACATGATGATATTCTCCCCTCTTATTCTTTATACTGTTTGCAAATTTTCAGAAGCAAAATGCTGTCCTATTTGTAAGGCCTCTTCGTTCAACGGAATCAAATGATGATGACGTTCGGGAAGCACTTCTTTTAACGCCAATAAGACATTTGAAATACTGACGACCGGTCGTCGTTCTAAGAACGCTCCAAGGATGATCATATTTGCGATCTGACGTTTTCCCATTTTCACTGCTTGCTCAACAGCAGGAACCATCAAGATTTCTATATCGGTTCGAACACTTGGCGTAATGATCGTTGATTGTTCACAGATCAACAAGCCGCCAGGTTTTACTTTTGAATCGAACTTGTCCAGCGACGGCTGATTAAGTATGATCGCAGAATCGAACACTGTTAAGATCGGCGAGCTCACTTTTTTTTCTGAAACGATCACCATACAATTTGCCGTTCCTCCGCGCATCTCCGGTCCGTACGCCGGCATCCAGCAGACTTCTTTTCCTTCTTTCATGGCAGAATAGGAAATGATCTGACCCATGGAAAGAACACCCTGCCCGCCGAATCCTGCAATGATTATTTCTTGTGTTGGTATCATACTTTTGCTCCTTAATATCTTCTCGTGAATTTTGTTGCTGAGAAGTAATACTCTGAGACATCTGAAAAATCTCACATCAATGTCATTCTGAGGAGCGAAGCGACGAAGAATCTTGCTTTTT
>DMPG01000314.1:0-6882 GCA_003456055.1 Bacteroidota bacterium
TTGAGAGAGTTATTTCCGAAGCATACTGTGTTAATTGAAAAACTAACACGTTCTTAAGTAACGTTGATTTCCACGCTATTGCCTAACCGAAGCAAAGTCTTTATCTTGCTTCATCGGTGTCATTACCAACCATTGCTTTTCTTTCCGGAGCTAAAAATATTCTTGGACAGCCGAACCCTACATACAGAATATCTTCAAGATGGAACTGCTGGATACGCCATCATCCGCACATTCTATAGTCGTTACTCCGACGTTCTCACAATATCCAGCCTCATTGATATTAACGATGTTATCCATGAAGTTTTTCTCTCTCTTTCTAAAACCAACTTTGAGAGTGTTCGAGATCCTGAACATTATATCATGCGTGCGATCAAACTGCAATGCTGGTCATTATTGGACAAAGCGATTAAGCAGAAGGCAATTGTTGTGAAAAATGAAGGAAATCGAGAAGGCGATAAGAATGAAAGAAATCTGGAACACCAATTATTTGCATCACATAACGAACAACTGGAGGAAATTGAAGGAACTGAACTATTAGTCCAGATCAGTCTTTTTAAAAATCAGTTGAAGGAGAATGATATCCAGTTGTTAAATTTCCTTATCGATGATACAGAACGGTCTGAAATCGCGAAAATTTTAGAGATAAATTTAAATACGCTCGATACAAATATTAGAAGATTAAGGATCAAATTGGCAGACTATCTGAGAAGTCTTGGGTATGCCTACAAAGGACTGGAACGATTCAATTAGTTTCTACCGAATAAAAGATTTGTGATTAGAAAGTTTTTTGTGATTTACAGAACTATATATACAGAACAAAGTTTAATAGCAGAGATAGTAAATGAAAAAAGATGATACAAATTTCTTAATTGGTTATTCTCAATTTCTCGATGACTCGGGGAAACATTTAACCTACACAGCACTTTCCATATACCACAATTTCTCAGAAGAATTGAGTCAAAAAGAAAGAAATTTTCTTAAGAATCATCTTGATGCATGCCCGGTTTGTTCGGTGCGATTGCAAGAGGTTGAAAACGTTGAAGGGATTGAAACTGAGAAACAGCGAAAAACAATTTTGAGTATTTCATCGAATGTATTCCGATATGCAATTGCCGCAACATTGATTGTTGCTGTTGGATCTGCAATCGTTTTTGTTATTCAAGATTTTCAACAAGAAAAGATTACTTCGCGAGATGCTCTTTTTGAAAAGCCACTTGCAATAATAAAAACGGATCCCTCAAAGTTTATTCCCAATCAGGTTCTTGAAAATTTTGTTGAAAGAACGGTACGTTCTTCGTTAGGCGTATCTCTGATTGCTCCCGAACTCGGGGATACGATTACAACACCGTTTACGTTTAAATGGGATGGACAAAAAGAGAAAAAATTTATATTGACAATCGTTGACAATAAAAATGCGCAAAAATGGAAGACAACAATCTCTTCAACGGAATTTACTCTGGAAACCAGACTTGAACCCGGACTTTACTATGTGAAGTTAGAATCGGATGAAAAACTTGTACGAGTTGGAACGTTCGTGGTAATTCGGTGATCAATTTTACTTCCCGGTCAACACAAACGGGCTCCACTCCACAGGATGCGCATATTTTCCATTCTTTATCATCGCTAGTTTTGCATTTCGTAGAGCAGATGGATATGATTGTTTTTTGAAAATATTCCGATAGAACTGTATCATCAGCTCCGCCGTTGATTTATCGGCCACCTGCCAGAGCGAAACTAAAAGATTTTGAGCTCCGGAATACATAAAGCCTCGTGTAAATCCCAAAATCCCCTCTCCTTTTACTATTGTGCCCAGACCTGTCTCACACGCACTCAGCACCACAAGATCAGCATTGAGCCGAAGGTTATAAATTTCGCCAGAATAGAGAACGCCGTCTTCCGAGGAATCATTTTCTGGAGCGGCAAAGATAATACCGGAAAGTTTTGGTTTCTCTTCGTTAATAACACCATGTGTTGCAATATGGATGAAGCGGCAATTCCGGATATTGCTTGACTTAAGGATGGATTCTTTTGCTTCGTTGTGAAGAAATATTTTGGAGGGTTTCTTTTGTGTTTCAAATAAATTGAAAATATTTTTTATTTCGTTTTCAGATTCTTTCAATTCAACAAATCGTTCACCATCAACACTTCTCGATCGTGTGACTCGATTTGCAGAAGCCGTATAGACATTCTTCGAATGAGATGGTCTATCCGCAAATATTGGTGCCATTCCGACAAAGGAATAATTTCCGTCGATGTTCTGTTTCGTTTGTTCGTCATGAAAAAATCGTGCAGATGTTTGATAGCTGATCTCATAATGCTTTATCATATACGGAATGGTTGAAAAATTTAATGGTGTTGTTTTAGAATTACGTTTTGTTATTAATGCCTCAAACGGAAGATAGTTCAGAATTCCGTCGGGAATAATATACAATTTTTGGATCCCTTTAAGACTGGTTTGAACCGGTGTAAGCAGTTGAGTGTATAATCTATACGATAAATTAGCATATTCTTCAGATTCTGCATTCTGAATTGAGCGGCGGAATTGCTTGACCAACGGTGTTAAAGAATTACCGTGCTGCGATTTGACGATACAACTGCTTTTCGTCACCAAAAAGATCGTTACCGTGCTGTCACCAACAACATATTCTAATAAGGCTGTTTTGTTGTCAGGTAGATGTTCTTGGACATCACGGATTGAAACATTTTCCGATTGATGTTTGAGTGAATAATAATTAGGATATTCTTTGTCAAATTTAACGATCAGGCGTTCATACTGACGCTTTAGATCGAATAGTGTATTCTCCACTTGTTCAATTTTTACTTTGCTTGCCTTCTCTTTTTTGTCTTTTTCTCTCTGAAGCTGAGTTTCATTGTAAGTTAGATCAATCTTTAATGCCGATTCTTGCTCAAGCAGACTATCGGGAATTCCGGCAAATTGTTTTGCGTTCAGTTCGGAAACCGCATCCAGCAATATATTTGCCTTGCTCCGCTCTGCGACTGAAAACGCCTTAGAAGTATATAAGTCATCTTTTGTCAATTCAAAAAGTTTTAAAGCAACAGAAATTGACTGTTCATATACATCAAAGAACATTTGACTAAGTTGAATTTTTGATCCTTCGGTTCCAAATCCTCGGCGGATGTTGTCAACAAGTTCTAATGCATGTTCATAGGTATTCAATGATGTCCGTAGATCTGAAATATTTTCCCGTCTGATTCCGTGCATGAACAGTATTTTTGCTTTTCCGGAGAGTGATACCAATAGATCAACATCTGAAATACTTTTAATTATCGTAGGGTTATCATAGACATTTGAATCTGATGCTCCTNNCAATAAGTGAAAGAATCCCTTGTTGATAATATTGAAGAGCTGAGTCAGTTTTGCTCCAATCGGTATATAGGTTTCCTAGAGCATTATATGACTGTGCGACTTTCACATTTTTTTCACCGAGCATTTCCCGGCGAATAAGCAATGATTTTTCAAGCCATGCTTTTGCTTTGTCGAAATCTTTTAAATTACCATACGCCTCGCCAATGTTAAAGTAACTTTGTGTTACATTAGAGTGCTTCTCGCCAAATTTCTCTTTCCAAATTAAAAACGCATTCTGATATGATGCGAGCGCCCTCTCGTACTGTTTCATATCGGAATATGTGCGCCCAATATTGTTCACAACGCCGGCAACATTCGGATGTTTATCGCCAAGTTTCTTTACAAAAATTGATTTGGATTTTAATCCGAATTCAAGCGCTTTATCAAATTCCTTTTTACCCCGGTATGCCATTGCGATATTGTTATATCGTATTCCAAACGATGGATGATCGTTCGCCAAAGTTTCATTCATGATTGAAAGTGACTTCAAATAATATTCCAAAGCCAGATCAAAATCTCCTGAACGAAAATAAATAGCAGCAACATTGTTATACAGATTTGCAATATCAGGATGCTTTTCACCGAGCACGAGTTTACGGATTTCAAGCGATTTCGAAAAATAGTCAAGCGCTTTTTGGTAGTCTCCGCGAGTTTCATAAATGCCAGCAATACCATTGTATGAAGCACTTATTTTCAATTGCTGTTCTTCCTGTGGAGTCGGAAAGAGTTTTAATGCACGATGATTGTAAGCGAGCGCACTGTCGTGTTCACCGACACTTAAAAATATCCCCGCAAAGAGAGTGTACATATCCCATTCCAGATCAACACTTGAAGAAGGATTGTTCTGTAGGATACCAAATGCGTCACGCGCAACAACAAGTGCAGTATCGTATTTCCCTTGCTCCCGGTACAATGATCCAATCATCATCAGGCGTTGTGCTGCAATTAGAGGTTCTTCATTCAATAATTTCCGTTCTATTTCTTTATCGATTTGCAACGTCGCAAGCCCTTTGTCATAATTTCCTTTGGACTGCAGACATTCTGNNGTAATGCAGCGAACCTGATCGCCAATCCTGTTTATCTTAGCATAGATTGTTCCCGCTGAATCAAAAAACACAATGGCACTGTCGTACTGTGCTTTCTTTTGAAAATCTATTGCGTGAGAAAAAAAAGAGCGGGCAGCGGAAGTATCAGTTTGAATATTGAATAGTTGATGGCTGTGAACTTTACTATAAAAAAGCATCAAACAGAATATCAAAACTAAAGTCGAAGTCTTCATATTAGAAAATGATGGAAATTTGATTGAGACATATTGGTCTGTTTTGTAGGAAATTAAACGATTTTCCACGTCATTGGCAAGTTTACTAGGATTTTGCATTTGACAACAAGTGATCTGGTTTATATAATGTAAATCAGACAAAATTGACTGAAAGTTTTTCGTTGTTAAGAGAACTATATAGTAACAAGGTCATAACAACAATCATTTCTCAATTATTCTGAGGTGGATATGCGTATTCATTTCGTTTTTGCGGTAATTTTATTCACAATAATTCTTGCAGCTCAACCTGAGATTAAATCACCCCGGAAATTTGCAACGATTGAGGTTGATGGTTATACCCATGTTATCAGTTCAAAAGAGGGACAATATAATTCTTTTGACGACCTGCCAAAAAATGTGAGAGAAGAATTCTTACAATCATCAGTACACCAATCCCAATCGAAGGTAAGCTACACAAAACATTTAAATCCAACAGTAACCTTTGTCGTTTCAAATGCGAGTGATGCAGAAGATATTGATCTCAACGATGGTACATATTCTCCGGCAACTTTACGATCGGCAATCCAAAATGCAAATAAACTTGGGGGTTCGCATGCCATTGCATTTGCTTCAGGGATTACAGTCATTGCTCCTGCTACACAGCTCCCGACGGTCACCGTTGCGCTGAATATTGACGGCACTGTAACTGCTGGCAAGGTCATTTTGGACGGATCCGGCAGTACCGGAACGTACGGTCTTATTCTTGCGGGTACATCAGTTGTGAAAAACATGATATTTAAATCGTGGAAGAATGTAGGACTTGGTCTAGCCAGCGGAGCTATCAATTCAACCATTCAGCGAAATGAATTCACTCTCAATAAGATCGGATTGAATGTCAATGCCGCTGGAACGCTTATTGGGGGCGACTTTTCGGAAGACAGAAATTTTGCTCATGGTAACACGCAGGATGGAATTGATATTGTCTATGCAAATGATAACATCATCATCGATAATTTTTGCGGAACGAAAGACGGATTTACTGCGTCGCCAAATACCAATTCGGGAATGTATGTGTTAGGCGAACGGAACAAGGTACTTAAAAATCTTATCTCCGGAAATAATGACAGCGGCTTAGAGATCGGTGAATACTCGAAAAAAACCCTGGTCAAGGGAAATTATATCGGGTTAGATAATTTGGGAATAGGAAGATTGCCAAATACGTATGATGGAATCTCCACGTTTGCCGATAACGATTCTATCATCGAAAACTTTATCAGCGGAAACGGTTACGGCATAACCGTGCTGGGTCAATCTTCTCAATCATACATCGGAAATAATATGATCGGTTCAAATGTAACGCATGATAGTTTGTTCGGGAATAGGTTCGGCGGAATGCAGATCCTTGGAACACAAGTTGTGATCGATAATAATACTATCACCTGCAATAAAGGTTCAGGAATTTCCATCACCGGTTTTGGCGGTACCACCGTAAAAAGGAACTATATCGGAGTTGACCCGACAGGTATGCTGGATTGGGGAAACACCGGCTCCGGCATTTATATCGGATGCGATAAAAATATTATAGGCGGATCGTCAGATGATGATATGAATATTATTTCCGGCAATGGCGGCAGCGGAATAGAAATGTACGGCGGAACCACAATCTCCTTCCCCGGAGGTTCATCGCCGAATTATGTGCAAGGAAATTTAATTCAAAAAAACTATTTGGGAACAGATATAACGGGAGATAAGAGAATACCCAACTCAACCGGCATTTCAATGCAGGGCAATGTCGATAGCAATTTTGTCTATAGCAATCTTATCTCGGGAAATCAACACCATGGAGTGTGGTTGAAACCATCTCCTGGAAAACCAACCCGAAATATATTCAGCAGCAACTATATTGGAACCGATGACGATGGAATAAGCGCACTCTCAAATGACGACAGGGGAATTTATCTGCAGGATGGGGCAGATAATATCTTCGGAGGTCCGACAGAAGGCGACAGAAATATCATCTCCGGAAACGACGGTGAAGGTGTATTGATATCAGGATCGTCGACTGGTAACAAATTCATTCACAATTTTATCGGAACGGAGAAGACCGGATATTTTTCGTGTGGCAATATTTCAGACGGTATTCTCATCGATCAATCAGCATCAAACAATGTTATCCAGTGGAATTTTATTTCCTCCAATGGCAGAAACGGGATCTCGGTTGAAACAAATTCTAACCTGACGCCAAACGCCAATATAA
>DMPG01000314.1:6915-7126 GCA_003456055.1 Bacteroidota bacterium
AATTGGCGGTTCGGATTTTGATTCGTCGAATATTATTTCCGGAAATCAAAATACCGGGATCTATCTCTACGGCAATATTTCGCGGGGAAATCTGATCCGGGGTAATTATATCGGCACCAATAGTTCCGGAGAAAACGCTTTCCCGAATTATCGTGGAATAGTCATTTCGGGATCAAATAAGAATACGATTGGAGGAATCGAAGTTGGAGCC
>DMPG01000149.1:0-1471 GCA_003456055.1 Bacteroidota bacterium
CAAAAACTGCAAAATTGAAGGTTCCGTTGATTTTATATTTGGCCGCAATATCGTATTGTTCGACAGTTGTGAGATCCGTGTAAATAGAAACAATGGGACACTGACAGCAGCAGCAACAGAAGCTTTTGCAAAATTTGGCTACGTATTTATCAATTCAAAAATTACTACCTACGCAACCGGTTTNNAATAGAAACAATGGAACCCTGACGGCAGCAGCAACGGAAGCTTTTGCAAAATTTGGTTACGTATTTATCAATTCAAAGATCACTACGTACGCAACAGGTTTTGATGGAACAGCAATCTCAACATTTGCTCTTGGCAGACCGTGGCAATCAGCTCCTAGAACTGTATTTTTGAATACCGAACAGCCTGCAAATTTAAATCCCGCAGGGTGGCTTGCGTGGAATGTTCCTCCGGCATTATACGCGGAGTATAAATGCAGCGGCCCTGGATTTCTTCCGGCGCAGCGAGTTGCATGGTCTACTCAGCTTTCGGATTCAGCCGCTTCAACGTACACGATAGCAAACATTTTTTCAAAGAATTCCATCAATCCTGCATTCGGTTCTGATTGGGTTCCTTCAAAACCTTCAGTTGCATTCCCTACATCAATTGAAGGTAGATTCGATAGAGAAATACCAAATGAGTTTTACCTTGGACAGAATTTCCCCAATCCTTTTAATCCATCATCAACAATACAGTTTCGTGTGAAGGACGAAGGATTAACAACATTGAAAGTATTTAATGCACTTGGTCAGGAAATGGTTCTGCTATTTTCAGCCATAGCTATTCCTGAAAAACTGTATATTGTAGAGTTTACAGCACATTCGCTTTCAAGCGGATTGTATTTTAGTGTGTTGGAGAATAATGGTCAGCGAAAAACAAAAAAAATGCTCTTATTGCAATAATAGCTCTCAACAAAAAATAGATTCTAACTAGAGGTTCCATGAAAAATTTCATCACAGATAATTTTCTGCTTTCAAATAATACTGCCGTTAAACTCTACCATGATTTTGCCGAACATCAGCCGATCATTGATTATCACTGTCATCTTTCTCCCAAAGAGATCGCGGAAGATAAGCGATGGGATAATATGACGCAGATTTGGCTGTATGGTGATCATTACAAGTGGCGTGCAATGCGGGCGAACGGGATCGATGAAAAATATATTACCGGCAATGCCAGTGATTGGGAAAAGTTCCAATCGTGGGCTAAGACAGTTCCCAAAACACTTCGAAATCCGTTATACCATTGGACTCATATGGAATTGGGAAAACCATTTGGTATTACTGATATGTTGTTAAGTGAATCGACCGCGAACGAAGTGTGGGAACGGTGTAATTCGCTTCTCAAAACAGATGACTACTCTTGCCGTGGTATTATGAAGAAGGCGAATGTGAAACTTGTGGTCACCACCGATGATCCTACCGATTCATTGGAGTATCATAAACAGATTAACGCTGATGAACGATTC
>DMPG01000149.1:1541-3524 GCA_003456055.1 Bacteroidota bacterium
GGTTTTATCGAAGCGATCAGGAATCGTCATTCGTACTTTCACGAAAATGGATGTCGTGTTTCTGATCATGGAATTGAAATTGCATATTCCGAAGAATATACATTCGCCGAAATTCATATGATCTTTGCAAAAGTGATGTCTGGAAAAAATCTATCACAAGAAGAGATACGAAAATTCAAATCGGCGATGTTATTTGAATTCGGAGTAATGGATCACGAACGAGGATGGGTGCAGCAATTTCATTTAGGGGCATTGCGGAATGTGAATACAAGAATGTTCCGAACTCTTGGTCCCGATACCGGTTATGATGTTATCGGCGATTTTGAGATTGCACGACCTCTAGCTCGGCTGCTTGATAAACTGGATACAGAAAATAAATTGACTAAAACAATTCTGTACAATCTAAATCCTCGCGATAATGATCTTTTAGCATCGCTTATTGGTGCGTTTCAAGATGGTGCATCTGCCGGTAAGATACAGTATGGAAGCGGCTGGTGGTTTCTTGATCAAAAAGATGGAATTGAGAAACAACTGAATTCTTTATCGAATATGGGATTATTAAGTCAATTCATCGGGATGCTTACTGATTCAAGAAGTTTTCTTTCCTATCCGCGTCACGATTATTTCAGAAGGATTCTCTGCAACATTCTTGGTACTGAAATGGAGAATGGAATGTTACCCAACGATCTTAATCTGGTCGGTAAAATGGTATCCGATATTTCTTACAATAATGTGAAGCAGTACTTTGGATTTGCCATTGAAGAAAAAAAAACAAGTCAGGGGACGTGAAAAAGTGTAACAGTCAACATCATTAACATGAACAGTGAAAAGTAAATAGGTAAGGAGAATAGTAATGCAGTTAGAAAAATACTCAATTGGTGTCGGTGATCGGTTTGGACATCAGGGTGCGGCACAATTACGCGCGCTCATTTCTGCACAAGAACAAAAAATTGAAATTGTTCCAATCTGGAATAAATCAAATCGTGAGCATGCACTTATTGGTACAAAACCGGAGAATGCACGCCGTAATGCTGATGAAGCAGTGAAGGAAACCGGATGGAAAAAATCGTATTACGTTGATGCAGACCACATTGGACTAAAAACTGTGGACAAATTTCTTCCATATAGCAACTTCTATACCATTGATGTTGCTGATTTTATCGGCATGGCTGCTTCGGAAAAAGATTTAGTAACCTTCGCAAATTCGCTTGTCAATTATAAGGGTAACTATACTATACCCGGTATTGCATCATCATTTGGTGTTACTGACGAATTGCTTCACACGATTGGTAAGAAGTATCTCGTTGCAGTGAAAGAAGCTGCTAAAATATATCACTATATCAAAAAAAATAAAGGGAACGACGATTTTATAGTTGAAGTATCGATGGATGAGACGGACAAACCGCAGACCCCGATAGAACTGTTCTTTATTCTTGCTGCCATCGCACAGGAAAAAATTCCGATCCAGACAATTGCCCCAAAATTTTCAGGAGAATTCCTTAAAGGAATTGACTATGTAGGGAACGTAAAAGATTTTGCTGCCGAATTTGAAAATGATTTAATGGTGATTTCCCATGCAATAAAATTATTCGGCTTGCCGGGGAATCTGAAATTAAGTGTACATTCGGGGAGTGACAAATTCTCACTTTATCCTGTAATGCATAAATCAATACAAAAGCATAATGCAGGTCTTCATCTTAAAACGGCAGGTACTACGTGGCTTGAAGAGCTTATCGGCTTGGCTGAAGCCGGCGGTGATGGATTGCTTCTTGCAAAAGATATTTATGCACAGGCATTTGCACGTATCGATGAACTGAGCCAACCCTATGCAACGGTGGTCATGATTGATCGAACCAAGCTCCCTTCAATTGCAGAGGTCGCATCGTGGACGTCTGAACAATACACATCGGCGTTACGGCATGATCAACACTGCAAGAGCTTCAATATTCATGTCCGTCAGTTATTGCATATCGCTTTTAAGAT
>DMPG01000370.1 GCA_003456055.1 Bacteroidota bacterium
TTTACTCTTTTTGGCATTAACATAATTTAAAACTCCAAATACAAATCAAAATTATTTTACTGACCGATCTAACACTTCACCTTTACAGATCCAAACTTTTACACCGATCTTCCCGTAAATTGTTGCTGCTTCGGCATGGGCATAATCAATATCGGCACGAAGCGTATGAAGTGGGATACGGCCTTCCTTGTATTGTTCTGTTCGAGCAATTTCAGCACCGCCTAAACGACCGCCGCATTTCACACGAATTCCCTCGGCACCCATTCTCATTGCAGCAGTGATCGCTTGTTTCATTGCTCGACGAAAAGCGATGCGTCCTTCAAGTTGTGATGCGATATTTTCTGCAACTAATTGCGCATCAAGTTCCGGGCGTTTTATCTCACTGATAAGAATCTTAATATCTTTGTTCGTTACTTTTTTCAGCTCTTCTTCTAACTGCCCGATCTCTTTACCGCTTTTTCCGATCACAACACCGGGACGCGATGTATTAATGGTGATCCGAGCATTTTTTGGAGTGCGTTCNNATTAATATTTTTGAAACGCCGGCTTTTTTCAAACGGTTGCGAAGATAATTTCTGACAACCATATCTTCTTGAAGTTTTCCGGAAAAACTTTTTTCGTCGTACCAGTTTGAATCCCAACCTTTAATAACACCTAAACGAAAACCGACCGGATTAATTTTTTGTCCCAAAGTAACTCCTCAACTGAATTATTTTTTCTTATTTCGTTTGTCAACAATAATAGTTAAATGATGCGAACGTTTCAAAATTTTATATGCACGTCCCATTGGCGCCGGCAGAATGCGTTTCATCGATGCTCCGCCATTCACAAATACTTCTCGCACAATAACATCATCCGTGCTAACGCCAGCGTTAATATCTTTGTTCTGAAAATTTGATACGGCTGAACGAAGAACTTTTTCAGCGGATTTTGCTGCATGTTTTGGCAGGAAATGAAGGATATTCATTGCTTCACCAACCGACTTCCCTCGAATTAAATCGATAACGAGTCGCATTTTGCGTGGTGATGTTCCAACATATCTACTAACTGCTCTTGCTTCCATTATACTAGACTCCAATTAAAATGATTACGCCGTCGCTGCTTCGGTTCTCAGACCGGGATGCCCGCGGAAAATACGTGTCGGTGCAAATTCACCAAGTTTATGTCCAACCATTGACTCTTGAACATAGACTGGAATAAATTTATTTCCATTATGTACGGCAAAGGTATGCCCTACAAAATCCGGAGATATAGTGCACGACCGTGCCCACGTTTTAATCACTTGCTTTTTGTTTGATTTATTAAGCGTCTCAATTTTTTTGAGAAGACGCAAATCAATGTATGGACCTTTTTTGAGTGAACGACTCATAGTACTCTCTTAATTACTTACGACGCTTGACAATATATTGACTGGACTGTTTTTTACGCTTACGGGTTTTCAAACCTTTTGCTTTTTGACCCCACGGACTTACCGGATGACCACCGCCTGATGTTTTACCTTCTCCTCCGCCCATCGGATGATCGACAGGGTTCATTGCAACGCCTCGAACATATGGACGAATTCCAAACCAGCGCGATCGGCCTGCTTTACCAAAACTGATGTTTTCGTGATCAAGATTTCCAAGTTGACCAATTGTCGCATAACATTCCGAAAGTACATTTCGAGCTTCGCCGGATGGGAATTTTAAAAGAACAAACTTTCCTTCTTTTGCCTGAACGGTAGCAAAGTTTCCAGCGCTCCGAGCAACTTGTCCACCCTTACCCGGGCGTAATTCGATATTATGCACCTGAGTGTTTACGGGAATTAAACGCAATGGCATTGCATTTCCGGTAAGAATATCTGCCGTTTCGCTTGCTATAATTTTTGTTCCGACTTTCAAACCTTCAGGAGCAAGAATATATCGTTTGTCACCATTTACATAATGGATCAGAGCAATGTATGATGAACGATTTGGATCGTATTCAATTGAAAAAACAGTCCCTTCAATATTCCGATTATCACGTTTGAAGTCGATCGTACGGTACCGTCGTTTATGTCCGCCGCCTTTATGACGTGATGTTACTCGCCCGTGACTGTTACGACCGCCGGATTTACTGATTTTTTCAAGAAGAGATTTTTCAGGTGTTGACTTGGTTATCTCTTCAAATGTCGCAATCGAATAATATCGAGTTGCTGCTGTTGTTGGTTTTAATTTTCGTAATGCCATAACTCGCTCTTCTCGTTAAACGTTTGCCAGAAAATCAATTGTTTGTCCGTCTTTCAACGTGACGATAGCTTTTTTCCAATCGCTGCGTTTTCCAGCAATGCGTCCGCGTTTTGTCATTTGCGACTTGATCTTACCCTTTACATTCGCCGTACGCACGCTCGTAACATTAACGTTGAATTTTTTTTCAACGGCTTTCGCGATAGTAATTTTATTTGCGTTCAAGTCAACTTTGAATGCGTATTGACGTTTAGCGGTCAATTCCGTCATTTTCTCTGTCAACAAAGGTTGTATTAATGTTCCTGCCATAGTCGCTGCCGTTACAGTTTAGTTTGCAAATGTTTTATTGATGACATCAATGCCGCTTTTAAAGATTACGACAACATTATTGTTAAGAATATCGTATGTTGATGCTTTTGCTGCTTCAAGAACATTAAGTCTTGGAATATTTTGTCCTGATTTTAGAACACTTTGATCTGTTTTTGAAGTTAGCATCAGTACTTTTTTTCCGCCAATTTGCAGAGACTTCAAAATAGAAGTCATCTCTTTTGTTTTTGGAATCTCGAATGAAAAATCTTCAATAACAACGATCTGTCCATCTTTTGCTTTGTATGACCAAGCTGATTTTCGTGCAAGACGTTTTACTTTAGCCGGTAGTTTCACGACATAATCATGTGGTGTTGGTCCAAAAATAGAACCGCCGCCGGGCATCAGTGGTGAACGACTTGTACCTTGACGGGCACGACCCGTTTTCTTCTGTCCGAACGGTTTCTTTCCGCCGCCGCGAACTTCACTCCGAGTTTTTACTTTGTGTGTCCCTTGACGTTGGTTTGCCCAATATGAACGAACGGCTTGATAGATTGCATGGTCATTTGGTTCAATCCCAAAAATTTCCGGCTTTAACTCTACAGTTTCACCGGATTTTGTACCATCTTTTTTAAACACTTCAATATTCATAGCTGACGCTTCCTGCAATCAAATTACTTGGTAATTGTTACGTAAGTATTTTTTGCTCCTGGTATCGATCCTTTAACAAGGATCAAATTTGATTCTGGAATTATTTTTAATACTGTTAAATTTCTAACGGTGACATTATCAAATCCCATGCGACCCGCCATTCTCATTCCTTTGAATACGCGCGATGGATATGATGATCCTCCGATAGAACCGGGAGCTCGCTGACGATCTGATTGTCCATGCGTTTGACTGCCAACCCCGGCAAAATGATGTCTTCGAACAACGCCTTGAAATCCTTTTCCTTTTGAACGAGCTGACACATCAACTGTGTCACCTTGTGCAAACACGGTATCAACACGAAGTTCTTGACCGAGTTCAAATTTAACACCATTGAAATTTCGAAATTCACGAAGAAGCCGAAGAGCTTTTGCTCCTGCTTTTGCAAAGTGACCTTTCAATGGCTGATTGACAAGACGATCGGCTTTTTCATCTTAGCCAAGCTGTACAGAATCGTAGCCGTCTTTATCTTTTGTTTTAATTTGAGTGACAAAACATGGACCTGCTTCAATGACGGTACACGGAACTGAAATTCCGTTATCATCAAAAACGCTTGTCATGCCTATCTTTTTTCCTAAAATTCCACTCACAGGTATATTCTCCTTGAGAACTATCAATTTGGTTGAACAACAGATCTAATAATTTCTTTGTAACTCTTGATCCGAAGCAACCGTTACACTTTAATTTCTACATCAACACCAGCCGGAAGATCAAGTTTCATTAATGCATCAACTGTTTTTGAACCTGATGAAAGAATGTCAATCAATCGCTTGTGTTTCTTAATTTGAAACTGCTCACGTGATTTCTTATCAACGTGTGGTGAACGGTTCACCGTAAATACCGTCCGACGAGTCGGAAGCGGAATCGGACCAGAGACAACAGCTCCGGTTGATTTAACCGTTTTGATTATTTTTTCTGCGGACTTATCGATCAGATTATGATCGAACGAACGCAATTTGATTCGAATTTTTTGACCAGCCAATGGTTCACTCCTTGTGCAATTTCCC
>DMPG01000198.1 GCA_003456055.1 Bacteroidota bacterium
TTGCAGTATTTGGCGTAAAAGCAAAATGGCAGAATCATGTTCCGGTGAGGCAAGTGTCTGTTGAAGGGCTTAGTGTTGTCTCAAAAGAGGAAGTTGTGCGGCTAATGAAACTTGAACCAAATGTTCTGCTGTATCAACTCGATTTAACGGCGATTCAAAAGAATATTTTAACCAATAGTTTCATTGATAACGTGATCATAAAACGTGATGCTCCTTCAACGTTACGGGTCATCATTGAAGAACGAAAGCCGACGGCAATCTTGGTTGCGAATGAACTCTATTATCTTGCCGGTGATGGAACAGTGCTGCCGTATATTGCCTCTTCAGAAACATATGATATTCCCGTTGTCAGCGGAGTTGATTCGCTGAACAAGATCAAGACGGGACAAAAATTGATCAACGCTGATGTTCAGGAAGCGCTGGAGATCATTACGGCATGCAAGATGACGAGTGAAAATTTATTCCATGCAATATCGGAGATTCGACTGCGCAAAGGACACGATCTTATCCTGTATTCGTTCGAAACCGGCGTGCCGATCATTTTTGGAAAAGGAGATGTAGTAAAAAAAATGGTAAAACTTGAAGCATTTTGGCAAAAGTTCTTGCAAAACAGTGACACAAAAGATATTCAATACATCGATATTCGATTTGAAGATCAGGTTGTCGTATCAAAAAAATCGTAAATAATACATGGTCTATCACTTGGTAAGTGACTGACAATAGAACTCTCAAAAAGGAAAACAATGAACGAAAATATATATGTAGGATTAGATATAGGAACGACAAAGATCTGCGCGATCGTAGCTTCTGTCAATCCAAATAATGAAATCAATATTCTTGGAATCGGAAGAAGCAAATCGGAAGGTCTGACGCGCGGAGTGATAACGCATATCGAGCGCACAGTCGAATCGATCAAAGCTGCCATTCACGAAGCGGAAGCACAATCGGGTGTGAAGATCCAATCGGTTGTTGCCGGAATTGCCGGTGACCATATCCAAAGTTTGCAAAGCCGTGGCGTGGTCGCCATCAGCGGTGCAGATCAGGAGATCACACAGGCTGATGTGAATCGGTTGATCGAAGATACAAAAAAGATATCACTTCCTTCCGACAGAAAAATTCTGCACGTCGTGCCGCAAGAATTTATTGTTGATGGTCAGGACGGCGTTTACGAACCGGTTGGAATGGCGGGAGTGAGAATGGAAGCATCGGTCCACATTATTACCGGATTGGTAACGGCAACACAAAATATCATCCGATGTGTTCAACGCGCCGGTGTGAGTGTGAGCGATATCGTGCTTGAACCGTTTGCATCGAGCGATGCTGTTCTCGACGGCGAAGAAAAAGAAGTTGGAGTTGTATTGATCGATATTGGCGGCGGAACGACCGATATGGCAGTCTTTGCAGACAGAACCATTCGTTACACGGCAGTGATCGGGATTGCAGGAAGTAACGTGACGAATGATATCCGTCGCGGACTTGGAATATTAACAACGCAAGCGGAAGAGATAAAATTGAAATATGGGCACACACACATTTCATCGATTGCTGAGAATCATTCGTTTACGATTCCCGGAATTGGCGGACGTGATCCGATGACGGTCGATACGCAGATGTTGTGTCAGATCGTTCAGCCGCGGATGGAAGAAATCCTTGAGATCGCCGCTCTTGAAATTAAGCGGTCGGGATATCAAAAACATTTGTCAGCCGGAGTGGTGCTTACCGGCGGTGGTGCACTAGTGAAAGGAACAACCGATCTTGCTCGTGAAGTGCTTGGGATGCCGGTGAAATTAGGAATTCCCAGAGGATTTCACGGCGGGTTCGTCCGTGAAATTGAAAATCCAATGTATGCAACAGGCGTTGGTCTAGTTCTTCATGCGATCAAGAATCGTGCGCGCGGTATCGCTTCCAATGTTGCAGAAACAAAAGTTCGCGGCGACAAACGAAACATTGTGGATAGAATGAAGGGCTGGTTCGATGAGTTGTGAGTGCTGGAAGCAGACTGTTAGATTTTTAGATATTAGATGATTAGACAAAACAAAAGGAAAAAAGGCGATGCATAATTTCCGAAAACTTTTAGTCTATCAAAAAGCGATAAAATTTACTTCTACTGCGCGAAAGGTAATTAAAAAGTTTCCCAAAGAAGAGATGTTTGCGTTAAGTTCACAATTTAGAAGAGCGACAGATTCAATTGCATTAAATATTGCAGAAGGTTCTGGTAATGAATCAACTAAAGAGACTGCAAAATTTCTTGGATATTCAATTCGATCGGCGTATGAATGTATATGTTGTTTAGATATTGCAGTTGAAAACGATTACTTAACACCGTCAGATAGTCGAATAATAGAAAATTTTGTTGACGAACTTATTAAAATGCTTGTAGCGTTACAGAAAACAATTTCAAAAAGATCTAATATCTAGCAATCTAATATCTAACGATCTTTTTTTAAAAAATTATAAACTAATAATACACTAACATTCACCAACACAAAAAGGAGTACTTATGCCAATTGAATTCGACAGCCCAGCAGAAAATGGTGCAAAGATCCGTATCGTCGGAGTCGGAGGTGGCGGAACAAATGCAGTTCACAGCATGATCACACGGGGATTAAGCGGCGTTGATTTTATTGCGATCAATACCGATGTGCAGGCTTTGGAAAGAAATTCATCAACATCAAAAATCCGTATCGGAAAGAATCTGACCCGCGGTCTCGGTGCCGGCGCTGATCCAACGATCGGTCAACGTGCTGCCGAAGAAGATAAAGAAGAGATCGCACGCGCACTTGCTAACAGTGATATGGTATTTGTTACCGCAGGAATGGGGGGCGGAACGGGAACAGGAGCTGCTCCGGTGATCGCCAATGTAGCAAAAAGTTTGGGTGCGTTGGTTGTTGGTATCGTTACCAAACCATTCACACATGAAGGTAAAAAGAGAATGGCTCAGGCAGAGTACGGAATTGAAGAATTGCGTAAACATGTCGATACATTAATTGTTATTCCTAACCAGCGGTTATTGACACTCGTTGACAAAGCAACACCGATCACGCAGGCATTTGAAGTTGCCAACAGTGTCTTATACAATGCAACGCGCGGTATTTCGGATATCATTACGGTTCCCGGACTTGTCAATCGTGATTTTGCCGATGTGAAACGAGTGATGCGCGATATGGGTGATGCATTGATGGGAACAGGAATTGCAACCGGCGAAAATCGAGCAACGGAAGCTGCCAATATTGCGATCTCAAGCCCGCTGCTTGAAGGGATTGATATTAAAGGCGCGCAGAAATTGCTTGTCAATATCACCGGCGGTCAGAATCTTTCCATTCAGGAATACGATGAAGCGATCGCAATCATCTCTGAAGCTGCGGGCAATGATGCAGAAGTTCTTGCCGGAGTTGTTGTTGATAATAATCTCACCGATGAGATCATGGTAACAGTGATTGCGACCGGATTTAACAAGAGCGCCGTAAAACCGCAGCAACAACAAGATCGGTTTGCAGCGGCACGTCCGCGTGGAATTCAAGTGGATCATATTCCGACCGGAGTTCGTGATCTGCAAAAATTCGATACGCCGACATATCTTCGCCGCGGTGTAGCGATCAATCCGCTGCTTGCGCAGGAAGACACGAAAGTTCATCCGATCGAATCATCACAACAGGATCTGGATAAACCGGCATTTCTGCGACGGATAATGGATTAAATAAATAGATATCAGATTTTTAGATATCAGACAAGATCCCGCGTGATGAGCGCGGGTTCTTTTTTTATCATAATGCCTCATAACTGCTGTGTGCAATATTAAAACGCCACTATAATATTGCTTGGATTGTCTTTCCTCTTGTATTTTTCTATCTTTACTTATTATGAATTCATTTTTTAAACTGGTTGTTATAGGGATCTGCGTCATAATCTGCGGAATCTGTGAAATCAACGCTCAAACCAAGCGTATCGAGTCACAATTTCGAATTGCACGCCTTAAATACTCCGGCGGAGGTGATTGGTATAACGACCCCTCTGCTGAAGTAAATCTGTTGAAATACGCCAAGCAATATGCCGGAATTGACACCGATCCAAAATATGAATTTGTAGAGATTTCTAATGACAATTTCTTCTCATATTCCTTTATCTTTATGACAGGACATGGAAACGCGACATTTTCGGACTATGAAGTGAAACGTCTGCGTTCCTATCTTGAAAGCGGCGGATTTCTTTTTATTGATGATGATTATGGAATGGATAAAGCGATCCGGCGGGAAATGAAAAAAGTGTTTCCAGAAGAAGATTTTGTAGAACTTCCGTATAGCTATGGATTATATTCATGCATGTTTTCATTTCCCAATGGGGTTCCGAAGACACACGAGCATGATAACAAATCTCCGCAAGGTTTTGGGATTTTCAACAAAGGTCGTTTAGTTGTGTATTATACCTTTGAATCAAATCCAAGCGATGGATGGACTGATCCTGAAGTGCACAACGATCCACAAGAAAAACGAGATGAATCACTGAAGTTTGGAACGAATATCATAGTTTGGAGTTTAACACAATAATCAATGACGCCACAGACACAACATATCGTTAATCAGATCAAAGAACGGATCGATAAAACTCGCCGCGCATTAAATCGCAAAGAATTATTCACCGCAGGATTAAAAACATTTTCTGTGATCGTCTTGCTCGGAACGGTATTCGTACTTATTGAATCAATTGCTGAATTTGCTTCCCAAACGCGTACGGTTTTATTCTATTCATACGCAATCCTTTCTATAGGAATTTGCATTTGGCTCATGCGGATTCCATTGCTGAGGTTCTTCGGAATTCTCGAAGATCATTCTGATCGGGAAATAGCACGAATGATCGGTGTAAAGTTTGAAACGATTGCAGACCGTTTGGAAAATATTCTCGACCTTTCCGATATGCTTCAGAATGGAGATGTCAGAAGTTCGCCGGAATTGATCGAAGTATCATTAGAACATTTTAGTAAATCAACAGCCGGGATAAATTTTACACACACCGTGTCATTCGCGCAGTTGAAAAAAACAGCACGAACAATTTTTGCTATTATTACTGTCATTATAGCGCTTGCTGTAATTCCTGGAACACCATTCCATGATGCACTCAATAGAGTATTGAATTATAACATAGAATTTGTACCGCTGCAAAAGTATACATTTTCCGTTACCCCGGGAAACATCGAAATAGTAAAAGGTGAATCAGTAACCATTCAAGCGGTGATCGTCTCTGTGGCTAGTGAACAATCAATACCAACTATCGTCACACTTTCTTATTCCGAAAAAGGAGTGGATGTTAAGCAACACATCACCCTTCGATCGGATTCAACAGGCGGATTTCAATATCTCTTTCCGGTGATTAAAGGATCAATGGAATATCAATTCTCTTCAGAGGATGGTATCACCAGTGATAAATTTTCCATCACGGTAGGTGACCGTCCGTTTATCCGTTCGCTAGGACTAACGATTGTTCCTCCGGCATATACAAAATTGAAAAAAGAAATACTCGAGGAAAATATCGGCGATGCTCTTGTGCTGCCGGGAACATCAATCATCTGGAACATTGTACCAAATAAAGTTATCACAGCGGCGACAATTGTGTTTAAGAATGGTGCAGATATTCCATTGAAAAAAAATGGAGAGGGTTACAGCGGTGAATTTTTGGTGGTCAATTCAACTTCCTATTATATTGAATTGGTGGACACGAATGGAAACTCAAATCAAAATCTCATCAACTATAAGATCGATATGCTGGCGGACGAATATCCTTCGGTGGTAATTGTTTCTCCCGGAAAGAATATTGATGTTACCGATGCAATGCAATTGCCGTTGGAATTAAAAATTGATGATGATTTTGGAGTGAGCAAAATCCTTCTATCATTCCGTTTAATTGAATCAAAATATGAAAAACAGGAAAGGTCATTCGGTACGATCATTCCATTTGATACATTGATCACAAAGAATGAGACCGTGAACTATCTGTGGGATCTATCGCTATTGGGATTGGTTCCGGAAGATGTCGTTGAATATTTCGTTGAAGTACAGGATAACGATGTTGTAAATGGTCCAAAATCGACAAAGAGTCAAACATTTTTGATACGTCTTCCTTCGATGGAAGAAGTATTTGCCGATGCGGATAAAACGCACGAAGATGCTTTAAAAACACTGGAAGAGTCATTGAAAGATGCTCAAGAGTTGAAAAAAGATCTTGAGGAACTTTCCAAGGACATGAAACGCAATAAGCAGATGGATTGGCAGAAACAGAACAAAGCTGATGAAGCATTGAAGAAATTTGAGGAGATCCAGAAGAAGGTTGACAATGTAAGCAAAACAGTGGATGAGATGACGCAGAATCTTCAGCGGAACAATACGCTTTCCAAAGAGACGCTGGAAAAATATATGGAATTACAAAAAACGCTGAGTGAACTGAATTCTCCGGAATTTCAAAAAGCAATGAAACGTATGCAGGATGCAATGAAAAATGTTTCCCCCGATCAACTGCAGGAGGCGATGCAGCAGGCACAATTCAATGAAGAGCAATTCCGGCAAAGTATCGAGCGAACGATGAATCTGTTGAAACGCATCCAGATCGAGCAAAAGGTTGATGAACTATTGAAGCGTGCTGAACAAATGAAACAAGCACAGGAGAATGTGAACAAGGAAACTCAGGAATTGAAACAGAATGATTCTCAAAAAGCAACAGAACTTGCACAACAACAAGACGAGATCAACAAACAATTAAGTGATGTTCAAAAAGAGTTGAATGATCTTGGAAAAAAGATGGATGAATTTCCCAAAGAAATGCCGACGGATAAATTGAACGCTGTCAAAGAAGCAGCGAACGATAAGGATATGCGGAATGCTATGAAGCAAAGTTCACAGCAGCTCCGCTCAATGCAAATGGAACGAGCAATGACAGCGCAACAGCAGGCTAACAGCGGCATCAACGAAATGCAGCAGGAACTTTCCGAACTGCAGGAACAGATGCTGAACAACCAAATGCAGCAAACAATGAACGCGTTAAGAAAATCAATGCAGGATATGCTTCAGCTTTCCCAAAAACAAGAAGCGCTCAAAAATCAGTCGCGCTCGTTGGATCCAAACTCACAGCAGTTCAAAGAGATCGCACAACAGCAGCAAAATCTTCAAGGCGATCTGAATAATATTGCGAATGCAATGGCGGAACTTTCTCAGCAGTCGTTTGTTGTTACGCCGGAAATGGGAAAACAGATCGGAAAAGCGATGGGGCAAATGCAGCAAGCAATGAGCGGAATAGAACAACGAAACGGACAAAGTGCAAGTGCTTCGCAGAATGAAGCAATGGCTTCATTGAACAAGGCAGCAACACAAATGCAAGGTGCAATGAAACAGATGCAGCAACAAGGGGGCCAGGGAGGCGGTTCATTGATGCAGCAATTGCGAAATATGGCAATGCAGCAACAGCAGATCAATGCGCAAACGCAGCAGATGGGACAACAAGAAGGAATGTCGCAGCAGCAAATGCAGGAAATGGGAAGACTTGCGCGGCAGCAGGATGCCGTACGAAAATCACTGGAACAATTGCAGCGTGAGTCACAAGGTTCGCCCGAAAAGAATAAAGTGATGGGAGATCTGGATAACATTGCCGATGAAATGAAAGAAGTAGTTGAACAATTACGTCAGAATGAGATCAATCCGAACACGACGCAGCAGCAGGAGAGGATATTGTCGCGATTACTTCAAGCTCAACGATCGATGCGGGAACGTGATTTTGAACAGAAACGAAAAGCGACCACCGGTATCACTTTGCAAAGAAGAAGTCCTGCCGAACTTTCCGTACAAACCAATGAATCACGATTACAAAAAGATCTTCAACGGGCGGAAGAAGCCGGATACAGCAAAGATTATATGGATCTGATTCGAAAATATTATGAAGCGATCGGTAAGAACAACTAAATTGTCCTACCAACAATAATGGCAAAAATAACATCAAAGAGCAGCAACGTTTCTTCCGGCGATCAAACCGTATCAGATCGTGAACAAGCACTTCTCATCAGTCAAACATTGAATGTTATCTCCCGCGCTGCATTAACAACCAGTGACCTTACATCATTATTCCGAACGATCCATGAAGCATTAGGAAAAATTATTGATGCGTCGAATTTTTTTATTGGATTGTACAACGTAAAAACAGACACTCTTTCATTGCCGTATGTTGTGGATGAACGAGACACATACTCCTCAATCACGGTTAAAGGTTCACATTCGTTGACGGAAAAAGTATTGACTGATGGGATTCCCTGGCTGGTAAAAGAAGCGCAGTTCGCTGAGGAAGAAAAAAAACGCGGCGTAAAAAAGATCGGTACAAAACCCGCGGTCTGGCTCGGTGTTCCATTGAAGCTTCATGGATCGGTTATCGGTCTTATCGTACTGCAAAGTTATTCAAATCCTGACCTTTACTCTGAAAAAGATATCAGCACACTAGAGATCATTGCGGAACATATTGCATTCGCGATTGAACGAAAAAATAAAGATGAGGAAATGTCGCGATTGGCGTTAGCATTAAAAAGTACACGTGATTGTATCAATATCACCGATCTCAATCAGACCATTCTTTTTGTCAACGACGCATTCATAAAAACGTATGGTTTCACATCAAAAGAAGAATTGATCGGTAAGTCGATAGAAGTGATTCGATCCCAAAATAATCCCGAAGAATTGGTCCGCGAAATATTTCCAGCAACCATTGCGGGAGGATGGAAAGGCGAGATTCTTAATCGGAAAAAGGATGGTACGGAATTCCCGGTTTCGCTGAACACCTCAATCATTAATGATGACAACGGAAATACGGTTGGGTTCATTGGCGTGTCACAGGATATCACCGAGAGGCGTATTGGTGAAGCGAATTTGTATCATGAACGAAATTTACTCCGCACGATCCTTGAATCAATTCCCGATGAAATATACGTGAAAGACCGAAAAGGAAGATTCCTTCTTGCAAATTCTGCCTGTGCAAACGCTCTAAAAAGTGTCGGTATCAATTCACCGGAAGAACTTGTTGGCAAAACAGATCTTGATCTGCTCTCTTCCGACATTGCTCGAAGGGAGTATGATGAAGAGCAAAAACTGATGAATCTTGGCATGACGATTATTGATAAAGAACAGACTCATCGTGACGAAGTTACAGGAAAGGTACTGCGCTCTCTTCTCATTAGTAAAACACTATTGAAAGATGGTCATGGAAATGTTGTCGGACTGGTCGGTATCAACCGTGAAGTGACAGCCATGGCGGTTGTTCGTGAAGCACTTACAGTAAGCGAAGAAAAATATAGAGCAATTTTCGAAAATGTTCAGGATGTTTTTTATCAGACCGATCTGTCGGGCTGCATTACAGATATTAGTCCTTCTTTCTTCCGTTATTCTGAATTATCCCGTGAAGAATTGATCGGCAGACCGGTGGAGAGTGTTTTTTTCAATAAGGATGACAGAAAAATACTTATGAAAACATTGCTCCAAAAAGGTGAGGTTTTTGATGTTCAGGTGATGTTGAGAGCAAAGGGTAATACAGTTATTCCAACGTCAGTGAACGCACATTTGTTGTATGACAAAAATAAACGACCGATTGGAGTTGAAGGATCACTGCGCAATATCAGTGAACGTGTAAAAGCAGAGAATAATTTACGTGAAGCAAGCTCTCGTCTTTCTGCATTGATACAAAATCTTAATGCAGGTGTTCTTGTGGTGAACCAAGAAGGTTCAATCCTTCTCTTCAACGAACAATTCCGTTCGATGTTCAAGATTACAGAACAATTTGACAAGTTAACCTACCAAAACTCTGATACTTTGCAACAAATAGTTGAACGAGAGTTCTCCAATACTGAAGACTTTAATGTTAGAGTGAAAGAAATTCTGCTGCTGCGTAAACCGGTTGTTCGTGAAGAAATGACGCTGACAAACGGTACGATAGTGGAACGCGATTATGTTCCTATCTTTATCGATGGAGAATATAAAGGACATCTCTGGCAATTTCATGATGTAACAGAAAGTCGGCATGCACAAGAAATTCTTTCGCGATATGCCGAAGATCTTTATCATGCAAAACAGCAAGCGGAACAACAGAACATTATTTTAGAACAACAGTCGCTTGAATTGATACGAGCACGCGAAGAAGCATTACAGGCATCAAAACTCAAGTCTGAATTTGTTGCGAACATGAGCCATGAAATTCGGACACCAATGAACGGTGTGTTAAGCATTGCAGAACTGCTGATGGAAACGAAGCTCACCCCGGAGCAGCGGGAATTTACTGAGATCATCATGCATTCGGGCGAATCATTGCTGAAGATTATCAATGACATTCTTGACTTTTCAAAGATCGAAGCGGGAAAACTTTCTATTGAAGCCACAGATTTTAATCTGGAAAATGTTGTTGAAGAGACAGCATCACTTCTTGCGTATAAAGCAAATGAGAAGAACGTTGAATTGATCTCGCATATCTCTCATGCGGTTCCGGTATTGCTTCGTGGCGATGGAATGCGTATCCGCCAGATCATTACGAATCTTGCAGGAAACGCCATCAAATTCACCGAACATGGCGAAGTGATCATTCGTGTTTTGCGTGTGAAAGAAAATAGCCACAGTGTTGAATTAAAATTCAGTATCAGTGATACAGGTATAGGAATACCGATTGACGCTCAGCGAAAATTGTTTCAGCCATTCATCCAGGCCGATGGTTCAACAACACGAAAATACGGCGGAACGGGACTTGGTCTCACGATCTCAAAACAATTGGTTGAAATGATGGGGGGTACGATCGGATTAGAAAGCGAACCAGGAAAAGGGAGCACATTCTGGTTCACTATTCCATTCGAGTTACAGAAAAATATTCCGCCGGTAAATAGTGAAACATTTCCTTCATTAAACATATTGATTGTTGATGACAATGAAACTAATCGCATTACACTTAGTCAACACTTTACTGCCTGGGGGATGAGTGTGGATGAAGCGGTAAATGGAACTTCTGCGATCCATAAGATCGAACAATCGGTACAATCACATATTCCTTACCAGCTGATCATCGTTGACATGCAAATGCCAGAGATGGATGGCTTACATCTTGCGCAGCAGGTACGCCGTACTTATGGTCAAAAGCACAGAATTGTTATGATCTCATCCATGAAAGTATCTGAAGATGAATGGCGGTCGGCGGGCATCGATTCATTCCTGCTTAAACCAATACGAAAACATGATTTGCATTCATTAATGGATGCCGTGGTTCAGAAGGACAATCGAGAACCGGAAATTCAATTTTCGCCAGCAGAAAATATACGGACAAATAGTATGAACATCTTGAACATATTGGTAGCAGAAGATAATACCGTCAATCAAAAAGTAGCACTGAAAATGTTGGAAAAAATGCACATTCAAGCCGACCTTGCAGTGAATGGTATTGATGCGGTGGATGCAGTGAAAAACAAACGATATGATATTGTCTTCATGGATGTGCAAATGCCTGAAATGGACGGATTAGAAGCGGCAAGAAAAATCCGAGATATAGAACCGCCGCCGTTGCATACAACAATCATTGCAATGACAGCAAATGCTTTGGAAGGGGACCGCGAACGATGTTTGGAGGCAGGGATGGATGATTATCTTTCCAAACCGATCAAACAAACCGATCTGAAAGCAATGATCGAAAAATGGACAACATCAAACAGTCAAAACAAGATTATCAATATCCACAGTGAATCAACAAGTCCCCGTCAAATGATCGATCCAGCAAGGATTGCCGATATTCTCGAACTTGGCGAGGAAGCATTGCTGCTCGAATTGTTGGAACTCTATCTTGCAGACGGGAAAGCTGCAATCAATGATATTGAAATGGGTTTGAAATCGAATGATGTAGTACTGGTGCGAGAAAGTTCACACAAATTTAAAGGAAGTTCAGCGAACCTTGGTATTAATAAACTTCAAGAGATCTGTTCTTCAATTGAAGAATTTGCCCGAGTGGATGATATTAAAAGCGCCCTACCATTATTAAAACCCTTATTGGAAGAATTTGAGCTTGTGCAGCAATACATTCATAACACATATTCGGCATAGCCGCATTATTTTTTTTCTTCTCTCAAAAAGATTTGTATATTCATCCAGCACAAAAGAAATTGATGAAAGGAATATTGCATGAAAGGTATTGTCCTTGCCGGAGGTTCGGGAACCCGGCTTTATCCAATTACCAAAGTTTACAGTAAGCAGTTAACGATTATCTATGATAAGCCGTTGATCTATTATCCGCTCTCTATATTAATGCTTGGCGGCATCAAAGATATTTTGATCGTTTCGAATAAAGAGACCATTCCGATGTATCAACTATTGTTCGGAGATGGTTCACATCTTGGTCTTTCGATCAGTTACGTGCTGCAGCCGGCGCCAAACGGAATTGCGGAATCATTCATTCTTGGCGAGCAATTTATCGGCAATGATAATGTTACACTGGTCTTGGGCGACAATATTTTTTACGGA
>DMPG01000180.1:0-5775 GCA_003456055.1 Bacteroidota bacterium
AAATGTTGGATACTGAACGAGAGAGCGGACTTCGTTTGACGAAACAGCTTTCTGAAGCACAGACTGATAATAAGAATCTGAAAGAGAAGATTGAGGATCAAAAGAAGCAGATTGATCAAACAAATTCGAAGCTTACAACAGAATTCAAAAATATTGCGAATATAATTCTTGAAGAAAAATCACGTTCGTTCACTGAGCATAACAAGCTCAGTTTGGATTCCATTCTCAATCCACTCAAAGATCGAATCGAAGAATTTAAGAAACAGGTGGAAACTACCTATGAAAAAGAATCACGCGATACGATGAGTCTAAAAGATGAAGTGAGACGATTAGCAGAACAAAACATCAAGATCAGTGAAGATGCAAATAATCTGACACGTGCTTTAAAAGGAAATACCAAGACCCAGGGCAATTGGGGTGAATTTGTTTTGGAAAAAATACTTGAACGATCGGGATTAGAAAAAGATCGGGAATATAAGCTCCAAGTCTCCACCAAGAATGTCGATGGTGAAACGATCCGTCCGGATGTTGTTGTTCTTTTACCTGATGAAAAACATATCATTATTGATTCCAAGGTCTCGTTGACTGCGTATGAATCACTTGTCAGTGCTGAAAATGATGAAGAGCGGGAACAATTCACAAAAGAGCATATTGCTTCAATACGTTCACATCTAAAACTTCTTGGCGATAAGAACTATCAAACGGCAGAATCGCTCAATTCGCCCGAGCTGGTATTGATGTTTGTTCCCATTGAAGCATCGTTTGGGATTGCAGTGCAAACGGATAAAGAGTTGTTCAATTATGCGTGGGATAAAAAAATAGTGATCGTAAGTCCATCAACACTTCTGGCTACATTGGTTACGATCTCTTCCATTTGGAAACAGGAAAAGCAGACGCGAAACGCGATCGATATAGCATCAAAAAGCGGTGCGCTATACGATAAATTCGTTGGATTTGTTGAAGATCTGAAAGAGGTAGGGAATAAAATGAATTCAGCAAAAGAATCGTATGGAAAAGCAATGTCAAAATTAACGGAAGGGAAAGGAAATATTGTGAGTTCCATAGAAAAATTAAAAACCCTTGGTGCAAAGGCAACAAAATCAATACCACAAAACATTCTTGACCGGGGAGAATCAGAGTAAAACTTGAATGTTAGTTAGGATTTTTCTACTTTTAAAGAGCAAGAACATAGTATGCTTCGCTAAACTCTTCACTTCAGGGAGAACGATCAATCGCAGATTTGATACATATTTATAACAGCGTGTAGGCGCATTGGTTGTTTTTTCCATTCACATTTCTCAATATTCACACATTGACCATTTCATTGGTGCGTAAAGCATTATTTATCGGATTGACGGTGATTGCCGTTTTATTGACTTTTGCATTTGTTGTTTCTTCAGCAAATGCAAGCGGGAATACTGTACGCTTCATGGAACGGAGTTTCTCTGCACAAGATTCTTCCAGTGTTGATACGACGAGCGCTATTGCAGATTCATTAAAAGTTAAGGTATACGTTGTTAAGGATTCCACATATCTTGAACAACTTACTTATCGTCGTAAAGACGCTGAAGCAGCTCAGACATTTCCTTCGTCAAACAATCCAGTCTATTTGAAACCTCCTGCGATTGTCTCTCAAAGTGTACAACTTGATTCGACGGGAAAATATGTTATTGTCAGACAGACGGTGAACGGAAAGGATGTAAGGATTCCGATAAAAGTTCCCTTAGAAGAATATGTGCGCCAGCGGGCGAATGCCGATTTTGAAAAGAATTTTTCGGAACTCGTTCTTAAAGAAGAATCAGCTAAAGCGAATAAGAAAAAAGATGATCTCGGTGATCTGCTCGGTGCATTTACAAAGATCGATATTCCTGTGCCGGCAAATCCCGTTTTCTCTATCTTTGGACCGCCCCGTATCAATTTAAATATATCCGGTGCAGTAGATATCCGTGCCGCATTCAGAAATACAACAACTGACCAGCAGACAATCAGCGCGTACGGAAATACGAGAAACGAACCGGACTTTGCCCAAGAAGTGCAGATCAATGTCAGCGGTACGATCGGTGATAAGTTAAATATCCTTGCGGATTGGAATACGCAACGAACGTTTGAATATGAAAATCAGCTACGAATAAAGTATACCGGATATGAAGACGAGATCGTGCAAAGCGTCGAAGCCGGTAACGTTTCTCTTTCTACCAGTTCCAGTTTCGTCTCCAGCAGTTCGGCGTTGTTTGGCATTAAAACCGCATTGCAAATTGGACCGTTGAAACTGACGGCAATTGCTTCGCAGAAGAAAGGACAAATTCAGGAAAAAAGTGTTTCTGGTGGCGCGCAGGAAATACAATTTGAAAAACGTGCGTGGGAATATTCCAAAGATCACTTTTTTATTGATACCGCATATTTCTCCTCGTTTGAGCCATATATACGGACACAGACAATTAGTGCTGAACAATCCCGTCTCATCATTAAAGCAAACGAATACGAAGTTTGGCTGTATCACACGGGTGCTGCAAACGAAAACATGAGACGTGCAAATGCATTTCTTAACCTTCCATCGGTTCGTGCAAATACCCAAGATACAAGTCTATATAGGGATTTACGAGATGTTAAAATTGCAACCGATGCCGAAAAATCCATTGTTGCTGGGAATTGGGATAAATTGGAACCGGCTAAAGATTATGTTCTAAATCCATACACCGGACAGTTGACAATGAACCGATCAGTTCAAGATGGACAGGCAATTGCAATTTCCTACAGAATAGAAAATAATTCAACCGGACCTGATGATGATCTGATTTATGGAACTCCGACAAAATCCGAGCAAGGTGATACGGTACTAGTTCTAAAATTGGTAAAACCATTGAACTATATTTTGCCTCAGGACAAAGTAATGTTTTCTATGATGTTGAAAAATATTTATCCTTTGGGTGGACGTAAAATTCAAAAAGAAGGGTTTTTTCTTGAGATGCGATACAAAGAATCAGGACAGGAAGCAGTGGACGTTATCGGAAAAACGAAGATCATAAAGTTATTTGGGTTAGATAAAAATGGGGAAAGCGGAAATACACCGGATGATAAATTTGATTTCACTCAATTTACTATTGATCAAGAACGAGGTGAAATTATTTTCCCCACACTCAGGCCTTTCACTGATGGATTGCGTGCCGGATTATTGGAATTTGAACCTTCGCCCCCCGACACACTTTACAAAAAATATATTTACGATAATCTTTATGATACGACATACCTTGCGGCTCAGAACAATAACTTGAAGGATAAGTTTGTCATCACCGGAAAGATCACCGCATCGAGTTCAAATACGATCAATCTTGGATTTAATGTGGTTGAAGGAAGTGTGCAAGTTTTATTGGATGGGCAGATGCTAACTGCAAATGTAGATTACACGGTAGATTATATCATCGGACAAGTAGTCATCAGAAAACAGGAAGCATTGGTTCCCGGAAAAAATCTTCAAGTTAAATTTGAACAGAACGATCTTTTCCAGCTTGCGTCAAAAACATTGATGGGTTTACGAGGTGAAGTTGATGTTTCAGAGAAAACAAAATTTGGATTTACCGTAATGAATTTGGATCAACAAGTTTTGAGCGACAAAGTTCGGTTGAATGAAGAACCATCCAATAATACGATCTATGGATTTGATGGACAAACAAGCGGTGAAGTTCCATTCTTAACAAAGGCAATCGATGCACTTCCGTTGCTTGATACAAAAGCAAAATCAGAATTTACGCTGCGTGGTGAAGCTGCGTATATGAATCCTGACCCGAACACCAAAAAAAGTACAATTGCTAACGACAATGGAAAAGGGATTGCATATATCGATGATTTTGAAGGTGCAAAAAGAATAATTCCTATTGGCGTTGGATATGGACAGTGGCACGATATCAGCGCACCAAAATATCAGTTTAATATCGATACATCGTTGCTTGTACCTGATGCGATGAAGATAAATTCAAAAGCGAAAGCATATTGGTACAACGAACCGAATGGGATCTATATTGACGATATTTATGGACGTGATGCAGATGGTAAATCAATAAAACAAGTTGGTCGAGGACAGGATAGAATTCAAGCGCTGACGTTAGATTACAATCCAAAAAAACGAGGAGCATATAATTTCTCGCTCAATCTTGATTCAACCTTACTACGTGAACCAAGAAAAAACTGGGCAGGTATTCAAAAACTGGTTTCACTGAGCGCAATAAATCTTGTACAGGAAAATGTTGGATTCATTGAAATTTGGGTAAGGGTTGCTAAAGGATCCATTGATTCATCGCGAAAAGTATTTATTGATCTTGGATCGATCAGTGAAGATATTATTCCTAATGGAGCGTGGGATACAGAAGATAAGGGGACATTTAAGAATGATATTCTTAACCCCGGTGAAGATACGGGTCTTGATGGTTTTTTTGATGGGGAGGAACAATCAAAATATGCTCCATTTATCGAAGCAAACAAAGTGCTCTTTCCGGAAATTGTGAACGATCCTTCCGGTGATAATTATAACTATAATGATAAAAATAATTTTGAAGCAATCAATCTTACTGAGGGGAATACTAATAGTGAGATCGGGCGTTTTCCTGATTCGGAGGATCTGAATCGAAATAGTATCACAGATCAGACAAACAACTATTATGAATATGAATTGAATTTAGATACGACTAGTTCAAATCCATTGAAAGTTGGAGGAGGAGCAAATGGATGGTTCCAGTATCGAATTCCAATCAATGCATTTAAAAATATTATTGGTGCGCCTGATCAGACAAATATTCAATACGCGAGAATGTGGTTTACCGGACATCCGGATGAATTTGAAATGCAATTTGTTGAATTCAATCTTATCGGGAATCAATGGGAAGAAGTAAAAAAGAACGATCCAACATTCAAGGTCTCTGTTGTAAATATTGAAGATAACTCGTTGCAAGGATATGGATCGCCGCCGGGTGTATTTCGCGAACGTGATCGAACAAAGCCCGATGAGCAGGTCTATGGAAACGAACAATCGCTCGCATTGAATTTCTTTAATCTGCCGGATGGTCAAAGCCGTGAAGTGATTAAAAAATATGCTTATCGACCATTGGATGTGTTCAGTTATCGTGAAATGAAAATGTTTGTTCATGGCAGCGACAATTTATCATCGACTGCAGAAAAAGCTTCGGTGAAAATGTATATTCGTTTCGGTTCAGATAGCTTGAACTATTATGAATACAAAACTCCGGTGTTTCCGGGATGGGATTCTCGAAACAACGTTGCAATCCGTTTTGAGGATGTTACTTCGCTGAAACAAGGAAGAAAAAATGAGAATGTTCGGACAGAAGGTCCGGTTCGCGGTGGTCCTGAAGGTTCGGTGTATGCGGTCCTTGGAAATCCTACGCTGACTCGAATAACATTCATTTCAATTGGCATTGAAAATCCTGTGATTAATGGAACAGAACGGGGCGTAAGTGGACAGGTGTGGGTCAACGAACTTCGTCTGGCTGACGTGGATGATACTCCCGGTTGGGCATACAGTATGAGCACAAGTGTAAAGTTAGCCGATCTTGGTTCTGTGGCATTTACCTATAGCCAGGTTGATCCGTTCTTTCATAGTCTTGAAAGTAGATTTGGCAGCCGTGTTACCAATAAAAACTGGAATGTATCGACAGCAATTGCGTTCGACCGCTTCTTCCCTCAAGAATGGGCCGGAACACAGTTGCCATTTAGCTATTCCCATAGTGAACAATTCAGTACACCTCTCTATAAACCAAGTTCGGATGT
>DMPG01000180.1:5798-32567 GCA_003456055.1 Bacteroidota bacterium
TGAACAGGAAAAAGAAAAGATTTTATCGGAAGCCCAGTCGCTTTCAACAACCGATACCTATGCCGTTCCAACTATAAAAATAAATATTCCATCCAACAATTGGTTCTTTCGAGATATATTCAATCGAATTGGATATGGATTTAGTTATACCACTTCGTCAATGAGAAATCCAACAACAGCTTCACGCACATCTTGGCAATGGAATGCCCGTATCGGTTACCAGTACTCATTTTCTCCGGACAACTACATTCAGCCGTTCGGATTTTTTGAGAATCTTTTTTTCCTTGAAGAATTCAGGCAGTTACAACTCTTTTATATTCCAATTTCTAACATCAATACTGGATTTTCGATTAACCGATCGCAGGCGAACGAACGACTTCGTAGTCAAACAAAAGACAGTCCCACCATTCGGGGACTATCCTCAGCGCGAAATTTTTCGTTTGCGTGGAAGTTGACGGAAAATGGATTACTGAATCTTTCCGGTGACTATGCCGTTGATGTTTCAACGTCGATGGTTCATCTTGAACTCGATCGGTACGGCCGACAGCGGGATTTTCAACAAATCATGAATCAGATCTTTTTGCAGGATCAATTCATCAACTTCGGATTTGATAATGCATACAATCAAACGGTTTCCGTCAACACTCGTCCCAAAGTTCCGGCAATGTTCGATCTCAACAAATATGTTTCAGTCACTGCGCGCTATAATGTTGGTTATCGATGGCAAAATTCACTTCAGCAGGGAACACTCGGTATTTCTACCGGATGGGGAAACAGTATCACGTTTAGTTCCGATGTGAGCTTGAAATCGTTTGTCGAGACTTGGTTTCCGGCTCAAAGTGTGACGGATGATGCAGCAGTACCGGCACCCGTTCAGTCTCGCGGTATGCGTGATCGAGATGAGGAAGATACAGCACCGGAAAAAAGTATTCCGGATTCAACAGCTTCAATAATTGCCGATACTACGGTTGTTGTGAAAAAATCATCGGGTGAAGGTTTGATCGGGTTTGCCCGCATTCTCATCAAGACTCCATTTCTTGATTATGATAAGATCAATATAAATTTCACACAAAGTAATTCAGCCAATAACGGCGGCGTTCCCGGTCGTCCGGGATTTACGAATTTCTTTGGACGTGTTCCGTTTATTCAACAATCGGAGCCACAATATGGTCCGACTCGTGCATATCAACTCGGTTTGGTCTCCACTCCGGGTGCAAGTATCACAGACGTATTTTTGAAACCGCAATTTCCATTTGTTGGATTCAATACCGATGCGGATAAGGAGATTCGTGCACGAGGAGCACAACTCTCAGACGGATACACACAAAATAATAAACTTTCTTTCCGAACCAGCAGGGATTTATGGACCGGTGCCCGGCTTGACTTGAATTGGAATCTTGGTTGGAATTATTCTCGAACGACAAGACTAAATATTGATTCTGCCACCGGGCTTGCGACAAGCAGATCGATCGCCACCGGAGGTTCGATCGAACGATCATTCTTTACGCTTCCGCCCGTATTCCTTTTTTCAATGTTCAAAAGCGGCATTGAGCAAGTCGGAAAGATTTATTCTGAATCAGTTCCAACCGATAATGCACCAAATCAAGACCAAAAACTTGCAAAAGCATTTGAAGAAGGATTTGAATCATTGCCGATCCTAAAAAAACTATTTGGCGAATATTTTCCACGGGTGAACTATTCGTTTCGATGGGATGGGTTGGAGCAAATGTCATTGTTCAAAAGTTTTGCTACCCGGGTTAGTCTTGACCATGCATACCAATCGAATTATTCTCGCACATTCATCGGAAGTGTCGGTGGAGGAGATGTAACTCAGTCTCAGAGAATTAGCTATGCATTTGCTCCCCTTGCAGGATTAAGCGTTTCATTTAAAGAAGTGTTAAAGGGAACAATGAGTGCGAATGTTCGATATGGTTCGAATGTAACCTACGATCTTTCTCCATCATCGAAAAATATAGTTGAGTCTGTCGGTAATGATATGTCGCTCACCGGAAGTTTTGCAAAATCCGGATTTGAAATTCCTCTTTTTGGACTCAGTCTGCAAAATGATATTGACATTAGCTTTACGTACTCGTTCGCGAAGAACTCACGAACGACCTATGATGCAAAAGGGAAAAGTTTTAACGCAAAAGGAACACCCGGCGAAGGATCGACCCGTACACAGATGGAACCGCGAATTCGATATGTTCTTAGTGCGCGGGTTACCGCATCGTTATTCTATCGTTATACAAAAATTGCACCTGACGAAGGCGGATCACGAATACCGGGTTCAACGACCAATGAGGGGGGAGTTGATGTGCATATTGCAATTCAATAGCTTCAATAAAGAAGAAAGTGTGGTGGAATAATGGACCATTCAAAAGGAAATATTCTCTGGGTTGACGACGAAATTGAGCTGCTGCGTGCTCATATTCTGTTGTTGCAAGACAAAGGCTATTCCGTTGATACTGCGGCGAACGGTGAGGATGCAATTGAAATTGTGAAATCAAAAAGTTTCGACCTTGCGTTTCTTGATGAGATGATGCCGGGGAAAGGCGGACTCGAGACGCTTGCGGTCATTAAAGAAATATCTCCGGCACTCCCAGTTGTTATGATAACGAAGAATGAAGCGGAATCATTGATGGAAGAGGCGATAGGGAGTAAAATATCTGATTACCTTACAAAACCGGTAAATCCGAGCCAAATACTTCTTGTCTGCAAAAAATTTTTAGAAGGGAAGAAACTTCAAAGCGAACAAGTTTCGCGTGACTACACAATGGAGTTTTCTTCTATTTCAAGAATGCTGTTGAATCCAATGGATTATTCTGAATGGGTTGACCTGTATTTGAAGATGACGAACTGGGAAATGGAACTTGATAAACATCCGGAACTTGGATTGCAGAAAATGCTGGCGGATCAGCGTAGAGAAAGTAATGCAGAATTTTCGAAGTACGTTGAAAAGAATTATCAAACATGGATCAACAAAAAAGAAAACCGTCCGGTACTATCGACCGAAATAATTGAGAAATACGTTATTCCACAATTGGATGAGAAAAAATCAGTCTTCCTTTTTGTTATTGATTGTATGAGGTTGGATCAGTGGCTGGTGATGGAGGAATACCTGCGCGAATTGTATTCTATTGAAAAGGAATATTATTATTCGATCCTTCCGACTGCAACACCGTATTCTCGGAATGCAATTTTTAGCGGATTGTTTCCTCTTGGACTGGAACAACGTTTTCCGGACCTGTGGCAGGGAGAAGATGACAGTGAATCGAGTCATAATAAATACGAGAAAGAACTTCTGATAAAACTGTTGGAACGGAAGCGTGTTCCAATGAAATCGGAACCGAAATATGTAAAGATCCTCGATCCCGAATTCGGCCGGCAGATCCAATCGAATATCATTTCGTACACGCAAAACAAATTAACTGCGATCGTAGTGAATTTTGTGGATATGCTTGCGCACGGTCGTTCAGATGATCCGATCTTAAAAGAGATCGCTCCGGATGAATCTGCGTATCGATCTTTGACGAATTCCTGGTTCAAACATTCTTCGCTCTTTGGGATGTTTCAAGCGCTCTCAACCCGAAAAGATGTTAAGATCATAGTTACAACTGATCACGGAAGCGTACGCTGTATGCGCGGCTCGAAAGTTATCGGTGATAAAGAAGCGTCAACTAACCTTCGGTACAAGTTCGGACGAAATCTTAAATCGGATGATAAACAATCCATCTTCTTGAAAAATCCGAAAGATTTCAAACTGCCGCAGCGCGGTATCACTACAAATTATATTGTCGCGAAAGAAGATTATTATTTTGTCTATCCGACGGAATATCATAAGTATTTAAATCAATATCGCGACAGTTTTCAACATGGCGGTATCTCGATGGAAGAGATGATCCTTCCGGTCATTACAATGGAATCGAAAGTGCAGTGAAACGGATCGTAACACATAACGAAGCTGAAACGATAGAAGCCGGAAAAGTATTTGCGCAACAACTTATTCCCGGCAGTGTTGCTGCACTATTTGGCGATCTTGGCAGCGGTAAAACACGATTTGCAAAAGGTGTTTCACGTGGATTAGGACTGAATGAAAATGTAACAAGTCCAACATTCACCATTGTGAATGAACATATTGGCGGGAGACTTCCTCTGTATCATTTTGATTTCTATCGTTTACGATCGATCTCTGAATTGAATGAGATCGGCTATGACGAATATATCTTCGGTAACGGAGTATGTGTGCTTGAATGGGCAGATATGATTCAGGAAAGACTTCCTTTAAAGAGATTCGATGTTCGATTCGTACTTGGTGAAAATGAAAATGATCGGATCATTACGATAACAGAATTATGATTCTAGCAATTGAAACAGCTACGGAAATATGCAGTGCGGCTCTAGTCCATAATGGAATACTGCTGGGCGAACGCTCTTTAAACGAAAAAAATATTCATTCCGAGCGACTGTTGTATTTAGTTGATGAAGTACTGAAATCTGCACAGGTGAAGAATAATCAGTTAGTTGCCATTGCTGTTTCTATTGGTCCAGGTTCATTTACCGGTTTGCGGATCGGACTTAGCACTGCAAAAGGACTTGCATTAGCATTAGAGATTCCAATCATTGCTATTCCAACGCTTGACGGCATAGCAGAATCGTATCGGCGAAATCGTACTACAGAAAAGGACGAGAATTTTTGTGCAATGATCGATGCAAAACGAGACGAAGCATTTTATGCATTTTACTCAATTTCTCAGAACGACATCATTCTCCAAAGTGAATATGCAATAAAACCAAGAGTTGAAATCGTCTCCGAAGGTGTATCACGTCATTCATTTCTTGCACAACCTGTTATCAACGCATCAGCTATTGGTTTTCTTGCAGATCGAAAGAAAAATGATTTTGAAGTGCCCGATTTTTTGTATCTTGAACCATTGTATTTACGAGATTTTGTGGCAACACTGCCAAAGAAACCATAAACTCAAACAGTTAGAAAAAATCTATAATTCTCCATTGAAATTCAAGTTTAGGATAGATATTTTATCCTGTTAACTGAAAGGGAATGTATGTCATGGTTTAGACGATCGACAGAGAATATCTCATCCGACAATCAGAAGAAAGATATTCCTGAAGGAATGTGGACGAAATGTTCATCCTGTGGCGAGATTTTGCACCGCGGAGCACTGGAACAGAACTTATGGGTCTGCACAAAATGCGCACAGCATTTTCGAATCAGCAGTAATGAATATTTTTCGATCCTGTTTGATAATGGAACATTCAAAGAATTCGATGCGAAAATGACATCGAAAGATCCGTTGAATTTTGTTGATACGAAAAAATATAAGGATCGAATAAAAGAAACGATCAAAAAAACCGGATTCAATNNGCGTGTATGGATTTCAGCTTTATCGGCGGAAGTATGGGAAGCGTTGTTGGTGAGAAGATTGCTCGTGGAATCGACAAAGCAATTAAATTAAAAGCGCCATTCATTATTATCTCTGCCAGCGGCGGTGCTCGAATGATGGAAGCGGCATATTCCCTTATGCAGCTTGCAAAGACCAGTGCAAAACTTGCCCAACTTTCAAACGCCGGTTTGCCATACATTTCCATAATGACCGACCCGACAACCGGAGGTGTCACAGCTAGTTTTGCTATGCTAGGGGATATNNCACAGCTAGTTTTGCTATGCTCGGTGATATAAACATCGCAGAACCAAATGCTCTCATCGGTTTTGCGGGACCTCGAGTGATCAAACAAACCATTGGAAAAGATCTGCCGGAGGGATTTCAGCGAGCTGAGTTCTTATTGGACAAAGGTTTTGTAGATCTCGTAGTTTCAAGAAAAGATCTTAAAGCAACTGTCTCAAATCTCTTTGAGATGATGAATTGAAAATTTTATGAATATTCATATCCTTGGTGTTCCGATGGATCTCGGAGCTGCCCATCGTGGTGTTGATATGGGTCCATCGGCAATACGAATTGCCGGTGTATCAGAAAAACTTCAATTGTTGGGACACACGGTGATTGAAGAAGGTGATATTTCCATAAAGATCCCGGAACAGCAAAAAGTTAAGAACCCAAAATTGAAATATCTATCGGAGATAGTCCGGGCGTGCACTCTCCTTGCAACAAAAACGGAAAAAATACTTGAGGCTGATGGTTTTCCTGTCGTACTAGGCGGTGATCATTCGATTGCAATCGGAACGATATCCGGAGTTGCAAACTATTGCAAAAAGAGACACAAAAAACTTGGGGTCTTGTGGATCGATGCGCACGGTGATATGAATACGGATCAAACTTCTCCCTCTGGCAATATTCATGGAATGCCGCTCGCCGCTCTGATCGGTTTAGGGGCGTTGGAATTGACTTCCATCGGCGGTGATTATGTAAAACTTGATCCTAAAAATGTTGTATTGATCGCTATTCGAGATCTTGATGAAGGAGAAAAGGCAGCGATTCGGAAGAATAACATTTCCATTTTCACAATGAATGATATCGATAATCACGGGATGGCTGAAATCATTACGAAGGCGATCAAAAAATTAAAGGATGTTGATTTTATTCACGTCAGTTTTGATCTTGATGCATTGGATCCCAAAGAATGTCCGGGAGTTGGCACTCCGGTTAAAGGTGGCCTTGATTATCGTGAAGCACATTTAATTATGGAAACACTCTCTGAACTGAATCAGATGCACTCGCTTGAGATTGTAGAAGCAAATCCCATTCTTGACAGCAGAAATCATTCAGCGGAACTGGCTGTTGATCTGATCCAATCAGGATTTGGTAAAAAGATTTTTTAAAAACGAATATACTGCGAACTATTTTATTGATTACCTATTCTCATATTCCCGAACTTCGATCCGCTCTTAACGCTTCTCGCGAAAAGAAAAAGACTATTGCACTTGTTCCTACAATGGGTTATTTACACGACGGACACCTTTCACTTGTTAAAAAAGCAAAGAGTGAAAATGATGTTGTTGTTGTTTCCATTTTTGTTAACCCTTCTCAATTTGGACCAAACGAAGATTTTGTACGATATCCTCGCAACATCGAACGAGATACTGAACTTGCCAATCATGCCGGTTGCGATATTCTATTTAATCCGTCAGTTGAAGAAATGTATCCAGCAGGATTTTCTTCCTATGCTGTTGTGGAAGACATTTCCACAGTTTTAGAAGGTAAATTTCGTCCGACACACTTTAAGGGCGTTACCACGGTAGTTCTTAAATTATTGAATATTGTTCAGCCGCGAATTGCATATTTTGGACAAAAGGACGCTCAGCAATGTGTTGTGATCAGCAAAATGGTGAATGATTTGAATCTGCAGTCAGAAATTTCAATCGTTCCGACAATGCGGGAAATGGATGGACTTGCGATGAGTTCGAGAAATGTGTATTTAAATAGTGAAGAAAGAAAAAATGCTGTTGTATTGAATCAATCGCTGCAATTAGCGGAAAAACTTATCCGCAACGGTGAGCGTAATCCGGCATTGATCATCAATGAAATGATGAACATGATTCTCTCAAAAAACCCGACTTCGATAGATTATATTGAAATTGTTGGATCGAACGATTTGGAAAAAAAGAACACGATAGAAAATGATGAAACAATATTAATTCCACTCGCAGTTCGGTTTGGCGCAACTCGTTTAATTGACAATATTATTATTCATGTTTAGGAATGACGATGCACAATAAATTCTCTACAGTAATTATGGCTGCCGGAAAAGGAACACGGATGAAAGATCCCTCCAAAGCAAAAGTAATGTTTCCGGTGAATAAGAAACCATTGATCCAGCATGTCGTGGAGTTGGCGCAGTCACTTAACTCCGAACGAATAATTCCGATTGTAGGGTTTCAACGTGAAGCAGTCGTTGAATTCTTGAATACTGTTTCTCGTAAAGTCGAAACTGTTGTTCAGGATCCTCAGTTGGGTACCGGACATGCGGTAATGCAGACAGAGCCATTGCTGCGGAATTATGTTGGCGATGTGCTTGTCTTATCAGGTGATGTCCCGTTACTGCGCAAAGAAACGATTGCAAAGCTCATCAAGTATCACCGTGAATCAAATGCTGTCGGAACGATTCTTACCGCAATTCTCGATGATGCAACGGGCTATGGTCGAATTCTTCGCAACAAGAGCGGAATCGTTACCGGAATTATTGAACAAAAAGATGCGACGGATGAACAGCGATTGGTAAAAGAGATCAATTCTGGGATCTATATTTTTGATGCGAAGTTTCTTTTTGAAGCCTTGCAGCATATCAATCCACACAATGCCCAAAATGAATATTATCTTACAGATGTTTTTGGATATTTTTGGAACCACCATTTTATCATTTCCGCTGTTTCTGCTGATGATTTTGACGAAATTAGAGGTATCAACACATTGGACCAGCTTCAGGAAGCAGAGGATATTCTAAATTCACGGAACAAATAGTCTGTTGGTTCTGTCTATTATTGACAAAGCAGGTAGTTTTTCCTAATTTGAATAAGAGAAAGACAATGATACTATGAAAAAAATATTTGTGTTGATAATGATCAGTGCTGTATCGTTGGTGTTTGCTCAATTCAAACCAAAAGCAGGCGACCAGCCGAAGATTTCTGATTCGTTCATTCAAACGCAATCCGCAAGCGATTGGTTTAATTTGTTCAACCCGAACAATTTTCAGATGCGTCATACATACTCCGCAAGTTATTCAGCGTTCGGAGGCAACGGTCTTGCATTACAGCGGTACACCAACACAATGATCTATCAATTTGCTCCAAACCTGGATGCGCGTGTCGATCTGAGTTTGCAGAACTCGCCATACAGCACTTTTGATTATGGTTTGCAAAATCAATTCAGTAAAGCATATTTAAGCCGTGCGGAGATCAATTATCGTCCGTGGGAAAATACGGTGATTCGATTACAATATCGTGAGTTACCATTTTCGTATTACGGATATGGATACAACCGCTCGTTCGGCGGGATGTTTTCGGGGCTAGATGGTTACGACGATTAAAACGTATTTTAAGTGTCAATAACTCTATCATATTATAACCGAGTAGTCATTTGGACTTACTCGGTTATTTTTTTGTAAAAGATGAAACAACAATTCAAGAAAAGCCGCTTACTGAACATTGCAATTGTGTTATTGGTATTCTTTAATGGAATGCAGTTGTATGGAATCATCTTCTCCAGTAGTACGCATAATATTCCTGTGGCAAAGAACATTAATGATACAACTCATATTCCTTTGCAGATCAATGTCTTAAATGGATGCGGAGTTAACGGAATTGGCACAACAATGACAAAATATTCCCGGAAATTGGGGTATGATGTTGTTGAAATAGGAAACTATAAAACATTCGATGTTGAACAATCAATTATCATCGATAGAAGCGGAAAGATGAATGAAGCACAAGAACTTGCATTGTTGCTTGGTATCAATAAAAAAAATGTCATTCAGCAGTTCAGCAACGATCAGATGGTATCCGCATCGATCGTTATTGGAAAAGACTATAAATCATTAAAACCATGGAAGTAAAGGAGTATTGTGACCTCAAAGAATCTTGCTAAAGTATTGGCGAATGCTGCTCTCAGCAAAAAAGCATTCGATATAACAATTTTAGATCTTCGAAAATTAACAACGATGACAGATTATTTCGTTGTTTGTTCGGTCGATTCGGACACTCAGGCACGTGCTGTTGCTGATGAGATTAAAAATGAATCGTTGGAAAAGGGTGAGTCATCCGTTCGTAAAGAAGGGTACAGCGAAGGGCGATGGATATTAATGGATTATATGGATGTTGTCGTTCATGTTTTCCACAAAGAAATGCGTGAATTCTATAACCTGGAAAAATTGTGGGGTGATGCGAAAAAGGAATATGTGAATGATGAACCGGCTCCGAAAGAAAAAACAATCCGCACGCATGCAAAAACTGATTCATCAAAAGAGCCGAAAAAGAAAACTACCCGGAAAAAGACTTCGAAATAATGAAAGATCTATTACATAAACAACTCACATCCATCATTGCAGAGCTGAATTATCCTTCCGTAGAAGTGATTTTTGATAAACCGAAAGTAGAAGCGCACGGCGACCTTACCACGAATGTTGCAATGATGCTTGCAAAATCTGTTGGAAAGAATCCTCGTCAGGTTGCTCAATCAATCGTTGAAAAATTACCGATCAATGATTCATTTCTTTCATCGGTTGAAATAGCCGGACCGGGATTCATCAATTTCCGATTTGCAACGAATTATGTGGTTGAGAACGCAAAACGAATTCTTCTTGAACATGATTCATTTGGGAAGCCGAATTACGCCAACAATAAAAAAACAAATCTTGAATGGGTCAGCGCAAATCCGACCGGCTTGCTCCATGCCGGACATGGAAGACAAGTGTTGCTTGGACAAGTGATAGGGAATCTTTTAGAGTGGACAGGACATGCTGTAACGCGTGAGTATTATTTTAATAATGCCGGAAATCAGATGCGGACGCTGGCAGAGAGTATCTTTATCCGATATTGCCAACTGCTTGGAGATGATCTTCCGTTCCCTGAAGAGGGCTATAAAGGCGATTATATCGTTGAAATAGCAAAAGAGATCGTTGCGGTTAAGCGTGATTCATTGAAAAATGTTGGAGAAGATAAATCATATTTCCAAAAATATGGTGAAGAATGGTGTTTTAAAAAAATCAAGAAGACATTAGCTAGACTGAATGTTAAGCATGATGTCTTTTATAATGAAGATTCGTTGTACTCAACAGGAAAGATAGCAGAAGTGATCGAGGAGTTTCGGAAGAAAGATCTTGTGTACGACAGCGATGGAGCAGTGTGGTTCCGCGCTACAAAATTTGGTGCTGATAAGGATCGCGTTATAGTCAAAAGTACCGGCGAACCGACATATCGTCTTCCGGATATTGCATATCATCGAGAAAAATTTCGCCGGGGTTTTGATCTGATCGTTGACATCTTCGGGGCAGATCATATTGCAACAATTCCCGATGTGCTCAACGGTGTAAAAGCACTCGGATATGATACTGATTCGGTTAAAGTCATCATTCATCAAATGGTTTCGTTTGTGAATGGTGAAGAAGTTGTTAAAATGTCCAAGCGAAACGCAAAAACATACACATTGGATGATCTCATTGACGAAGTAGGTGTTGATGCGGTCGCATATTTTTTTGTGATGAGGAGCGTAGGAACGCATTTAGAATTTGATGTTGCTCTTGCAAAAGAACAATCCGATAAAAACCCTGTCTATTATTTACAATATGCTCACGCTCGTATTGCGAGTATTCTAAGGCATGCTGCAGAAGAAAAATTTTCCGTTGATCGTCCCCAAACAATGAATGAGAAAACAGATTATTCATTGGTAAAGGAGAAAGAAGAGATCGATCTCTTAAAAAAACTGCTGGAATTCCCCGAGCTTGTTCAAAACTGTGCAGTTTCATTTGAACCACACAGACTTACGACATATTTACGAGAGGTGGCGGAGACATTCCATCGGTTTTATCATGAACATCGAGTGATCAACGACGATAAAAAGTTAATGCAGGCTCGATTGACCGTTTGTTTGATGACAAAAATCGTTATTGCCAACGGCTGTAAAATTCTCAGTGTTTCTTGTCCCGAAAAAATGTAAATTAATTACCAATAATCATAAGGAATTTCTCCTGCCTATTTGATACTGCACGATAAGAAACATTCTTTAAGTAAAAGAATGTTTTTACTTCTCTCTTTAACTCTGTTAGACTCAATATTCGTTGGAAATGCTATCAGATTTTGTTAAATTCTTAGAATATTAAACTTAATTTAAATTATGAAAAACATTCTAATCACTGGCGGTGCCGGTTTTATTGGCAGCAATTTTATCCAATTAATGTTGAACAAACATTCCAATTATAAAATTGTCAATTTTGATTTCCTTACGTATGCCGGGAATCTTGAAAATCTTACAAACATTGAGCATAGTTCGAATTATGTGTTCATAAAAGGTGATATTTGCAATAAGGAACATGTAAAGAAAGCATTTCGGGAGCATTCGATCGATGCCGTTGTTCATTTCGCAGCAGAATCGCATGTTGATAGGAGTATAACCGGTCCGGCGGTATTCGTGCAGACAAATGTTGTAGGAACCCAAGTTTTACTGGATGTTTCACGCGAGATTGGAGTAGAGAGATTTCTTCACGTCTCAACAGATGAAGTTTACGGATCGCTGGGAACGACAGGATATTTTACTGAAGAAACATCGATCCATCCGAATAGCCCTTACTCAGCGAGCAAAGCATCATCCGATATGCTGGTATTGGCATATCAACATACATTCGGATTTCCGGGAGTTGTTACCCGTTGTTCCAATAATTACGGACCGTATCAATTTCCCGAAAAATTAATTCCGTTGTTGATTGCAAATGCGTTGAATGATAAATCAATTCCCGTGTATGGTGATGGAACAAATGTACGTGATTGGCTGTATGTGGAGGATCATTGTTCAGCACTGGATGTTGTGCTTCACAATGGAAAGATTGGTGATGTATACAATATTGGCGGAAACAATGAATGGAAAAATATTGATATTGTAAAATTGGTATTGAAGGAAATTGGCAAACCGGAATCACTCATAACCTATGTTAAAGACCGTCCTGGACATGACAAACGATACGCAATTGATGCTTCAAAAATAAAAAATGAACTTGGCTGGGAGCCTGCATATCAGTTTGAGAATGGGATCAAAAAGACTGTTCAGTGGTATCTGCAGAATAAACAATGGTGGGAGAGAATTATCAGCGGTGAATACAAAAAATATTATGAATCACAATATTCTAATCGGACATAATAAATAATGAATATCAATAAAACATATTTTCTCGTAGTGTTATTGATTTGTTCTTCAATGACATTGTTCTCTCAGTTGCGAGACCGTGAAGAAGATTCTAAAACTTCAACGCAAAAAACTCAGCAGCCGCAAATCACCGGTTCAATGCTCTCAGTGATAATGGATGGACCTGTCGATCCGAAGGAATATATTGTTGGACCAGGTGATATCTTTAATGTCAGCATTTGGTCGGCTGTCCCGTTAAATTTTCAAGTTCCGGTGACACCTGAAGGAAGCGTGATCATTCCTACGGTCAATGAAGTAGCAATAAGCGGATTGACTCTCGAGGCTGCTAAAAAATTGGTGATGAATGAGATCAAAAAGAAATATTTGTCTGGAAATGCATCATTTACGTTATTCTCTCCGAGAACATTTGTTGTTACAGTCAAAGGGGCCATTAAAGAAGAAGGGAAACGATATGTCCAGGCAACACAGCGTGTTGATATGGTCGTTAATTTTAGAAAAGATGAACGTGAAGATATCGATACAACCATAGCACAGCGAAATATTGTTCTTGAACATAAAGACGGAACACGCCAGTACGTTGACATTGAAAAATATTACGCAACAAAAAGAGCTGAATACAATCCATTATTACGTGATGGAGATGTCATCATTATTCCCCAAAAGACTATCAATAGAAGTTTTATTGCGGTATACGGAGCAGTCAATAAACAAGGATCATTTGAATTTGTTGATGGTGACAGTCTAGTAGGAATGCTTTCGATTGCCCGCGGACTTTCAAAGATTGCTGATAGCGGCAGAGTTGTGATCACTCGGTATATCAATGAAACCACACCTGAATACATTAATTTAGATCTTCGTAAAATTATCAGCGGGAGTATGCAGGACATTCTGTTGAAGCGTGGAGATAGAATTGTTGTATATGAACAATATATCCAACAACGTTCAACGAGCGTGCGTGTAACAGGAGAAGTGATCTATCCCGGTCTATATCCAATTTCAAAAGATTCAACATTTCTCTCTGAAATCATTCGAATTGCTGGTGGATTGACGCAATATGCGTCACTTAAAAATTCTCAATTGTATCGTCGTTCGGTCAATTCTGCAGATATTGCAATCGAACGACTAGAGAGTGGTCGTGGTGGAATTACTCCTGATGACAGCGCATACTATTATTTAGAAACCGACATACGGATCAATCGAGAGTTAGTCGTTACAGACTTTACAGAACTGATAGAAAAAAATAATGCTTCGAAAGATGTTCTATTGCGCGATGGCGATGAAATTCATATATCTGCCAAGAAAAAGACGGTGTACGTGTTTGGTCAAGTAGTGAATCCGGGACACATTTTATTCTCATCAAATAAAGATGTCGATTATTACATTGCGCTTGCCGGAGGTGTTACCGATGATGCACGGAGTGATATTAAAGTAATTAAAGCAGCAACACGTCAATGGCTTGATCCGGATAAGACAACAATTGAAGAGGGTGATTATGTCTGGGTTCCCAAAGAACCGTATCGCCCATTTAGTTATTATTTAACGGTATATAGTCAGGTGTTTGGGATTTTGGCAACTGCTGTAAGCTTGGTTATTTTGGTCACAAGATAATTTTAAGAGTAAAAGAATACCTTGTTACGTGTATTGAGTTTTTTTATCACACATCCTTTAAGGACCTATATAGATGGTTGACAATATGGAATCTAAAATTCAGCAAAATCCATTTTTTTACTTCTTGGAGGTTATCCTAACATGGAAGCGAATGATAATTATAAACGTAATTATTGTAGCGCTTTTTAGTACTGGTGTATTATTTCTGTTTCCAAATTACTATAAGTCTACCGCTTCAATATTACCACCGAAACAACAGGATATTTTTGGATCTGCTGCTGGGGCATCTTCTCTTTTGCGTGGGTTATCGGGAGGAGGTAAACTTCTCGGGAACCTTGGCAAATCTAGCAGTACATATAATTATTTAGCAATACTAAATAGTAGAACTAGCATGGAGGAAGTAATAAAAAAATTTGATTTGATGAATGTATATGGGCTAAATAAAAAAGATCGGGACAAAGCTGTTAAACAACTTGAAGAAAACATTCTTTTTGAGGTTCAGGATGATGAAAATATTACTCTTGATGTATATGACAAAGATCCTCAACGTGCAGCAGATATTGCAAATTATTTTGTTGAATTATTAAATACAACAAGTATCCGACTTAGCACACAAGAGGCAAAAAATAATCGTGAATTTATTGAAAAACGTCTGGTACAGTGTCGAGAAGATTTACGTAAATCAGAGGATGCGTTGAAGAGTTTTCAAGAAAAGAAAGAAATATTTATTTCTGAAGATATCAAATCTTCTAGTGTTGCAGCTTATGCCGAACTTTATGCAATGAAAGCAAAAAAGGAAATCGAGATCGGTGTTCTTGAAAAAACTGTTCCTCCGGAAAATCAATTTTTGCGTCAACTAAAATCTGAATTGTCAGAAATTTCTAAAAAAGTAAGTTCCTTTCCAAAAGCTGGACTCGACGGAGCACGGTTATATAGAGAAGTGGTGATTCAATCTAAAGTTCTTGAGTTTTTGTTGCCGGTATATGAACAGGCAAGAATTGATGAGCAAAAAGATGTACCGGTATTGCTTGTCATTGATAAAGCTATTCCTGCTGATAGAAAAGCAAAACCACTAAGAGGGATCATCATTATGTTGATTGTTTTTCTCTCTACAACCGTTTGCATCGTTTCTGCATTAATATTCCATTCTCTTTATTTAAATAATTACAAAGAAGAACACATCCAAAAATTGAAAATGTGGGTTCACAAAGTAATGAAATTGTATCACATTAATATCAAGGCTTACTAAGGTCTAAATGTCTCATCATCCTTTTATTTAATAAATTATTTCAAATGTCCGTACTATTTATAATAGCATTTAGTGTTGTAATAATTTTAATGAGTAGGTTTGTTTTTAAATTTTGGTTTAATCCAATCAGTTTTTATTCTCTGATTTGGTGCTTAATATTAACGTTATTCGAACTAAAGCTAATTGACTATTATTCATTAGAGATTGAAACGTGGACAATTATTATTGTAAGTTGGTTGTTGTTTGTGACTGGTGCAATTACGATATATCTCATATTCCCTTCAGAAAATCAGAGACTCAATCTTGAATATCATAATCCTTATCCGGTATTAAATCTTGATATTCATCGTTTAAAATTTATTCTTTGGATCTTAAATATAGTATCACTGATTGCAGCCCTCTATAATTTGTATCTTGTGACGAAAATAACCGGGGGTTTGCTAAATGCATTTATCATTGGCAATTTATTATATTCGTATCGAGTTGCCGAAGGGATACCAGGTAGTTTACCCTATATTGGTTCAATAGTATACACCGCAGCGGCATTTGCTGGTGTATATTCTGCAAGAGTGCAAAAAATTTCTTTAGTAGGGATATTCCCAATTATCAATATTATTATTATTGATTTTGCAATTATGGGCAGAGCTGATATTCTTATTGTAAGCATTTTATCAGCTACAGCATATTTTGTTACACCAAAATCATCAAAAAGTAATAAATCCACATCTTCTGTGAGATTTAGAAAAGTATTACTCATTGTTGTGTTATTATCGGTGATTATTGGTGGGGCTGAATTAATTCGAAGCACACGAAGTGCAAAGGAAGGGTTTCGAGGTTCTACCGGTTCATTAAAAAAGTTGTCATCGAGTGGTATAATAACACCGTCAATTTATTTGTATTTCAGTTCTAGTATTGGTGTATTGAATCAATATTTCATCCAAAATAAAGAAGATGTGCCAATAGGAAGCAACATGTTTCTTACTTTGTATAGAATATTTGAGAGATTTGGCGTTGATGTTCATGCAGAAATTTACCAACAATGGTATAAAATTCCTACACCAGTAAATACTGGAACATACTTACGTGAGCTTCATGGAGATTTTGGAATCCCAGGGATTTTGTTCGGACCATATTTATTAGGTGTGTTTTCTTCATTCTTCTGGTTGAGATTTAAAGAAAATGGTCGCTTTATAGATCTAAGTTTTATCGCATTTTTCTTTGGAATTATTGGCTTAAGTTTTATCGTAATTGCAACACGATTGGGAGGTTATTTTTTTTTCCCTTTTATTGCAATTCCAATTAGTATGTTTCTTGATCGCAGAGTAAAATCTCAAAAATTATTTTCAACAGTTGAACAAAAGACAATAAATATATGTGACTCGTGAGTTTAAAAAATATTTCAAAAAATTTTATTATCCTTTTGTTTGGTAATATAGTTAGTCAAGGAAGAATATTTTATTCGTTTATTAAAATTGCATCCATATTACCTACAAATGATTTTGGTGCATTTGCATTTGCTCAATCTATAGCAAATTTTTTAACACGATTTACTGAATTTGGATTGGAAACTATTGCAGTTCGAAGAGTTACAAAAGATCATCAATCCAACCAACTATTCTGCGATTTATCCACAATTCGATTATTTTTATCGTTAATTGTAATCTCCCCAATTTTACTTTTATTTATTTATAAAAATCAAAGTATAGAAACTACAATTATTTTAATTCTTTCACTTTCAATGATTGGGATATCATTTTCAACAGAATGGTATTATCTTGCAATTGAAAAGATGATCGTTGTTTCAACTATCAGAATAATAAGAGCTTGTGCTTTTTCCATTCCTTTAATACTGTTATTATCAGAAAATCCCACCAGTATTTTCGTTTCGTGGACTTTTACGGTAAGTTATGTATCAATAAATATTATAGTCCTATATTTATTCACCCAAAACAATAAAATATTATTCTCAAAAATCTCAATTCATAATATGTGGTTTTTAGTGAAAGAGAGTTTCCCAATAGGTATGGCAAGTACACTAATGCAAATACCATACTATTTCAACACATTTATCATAGGTATGGTTCTAACGAAAACCGATGTAGCAAATTATAGCGCTGCATATAGACCCATTCTAGCGATATGGAGTTTTGGAATTATGGCATTGTACAACGCTATTTTTCCCACGATGAATATTTATGTTCGCGACGCAAGAATATTTTCTTCTTTTATTNNCTTTAACAAAAATATTTATTATTTGCGGAATAATATTGTTTCTCTTTCTCCTCCCTCTATCGGATAATATTATGTTACTGTTATATGGAGGACGATATTTAGAATCAGGATATATATTAAAGATGTCATTATTTGTTATTGCAATTGTTCTCAGTAGAACCGCAATTGAATATTCATTAATATCAAAACAAATGCATAAGGAATATATTAGTGGCATTTCAATTGTCAGTGCATTGTACATAATATTATGTTTAGCGGGAATTATTTATTATGAAATTATTGGAGCATTATTGGGTTCCATTATTTCTGAGATAATATATACCGGCTACATTTTACATCAAGTTAAAAAGTATAACAATAATATGCCGTATATTATATTATACGTCAAATCAATGATCCTTATTATATTATCGTTAATAATCTTTTTTAACCCGTTTAATATTCCTTTGGGGATCATTTCCATAGTGTACTTTGCCACGATTGTTATAGGTTTATTTATACTTAAATTAGTATCAATTAATGATATAAAATATTTGAAGAGAATATTGAGTAAAGCTTAGTTATTATGGCTCAGAGAAAGAAGATACATCCAAGTGTTTTTATTGTTGTATTGAATTATAATAATTATGATGACACTGAAAAATGTGTTTCATCATTACAAAAACTAGATTATCCGAACTATTCAATAATAATCGTTGACAATAATTCAACAGATGGAAGCGGATTNNAATTAAGACTTAAACAAAGATTTACGGATATAGAATGCATATTCTCGAATCATAACGGTGGGTTTGCTGCAGGGAATAACATTGGTATTAAATATGCTCTAAAAGAGAAAGCGGAATATGTTTTAGTTCTTAATAATGATACAATTGCAGATCCTAATACATTACGCGCAATGGTTGAAGTTATTGAAGAAAATAATGACACGGGCATCGTTACTTGTAAAATATTATATGAAAGAACTAAAAAAATATATGTATCCGCTGGACGGATTAGCAATGTTTTATGTGCTGTTCTACCGCTTAAAAAACAGGATGAATCAACCATATGTGATGTATCTTACATCGCTGGATGTGCTATGTTGATAAAAAAAGAAGTTTTTGATTCGCTTGGTTTACTTGATGAAAATTTTTTTATGTATTACGAGGATGTTGAATATTCCAAGCGTGTTTCAAAGAAATATCGACTAAAATATACTCCCTTCGGCACAATTTATCATAAAAGCGGTGGCGGAGATTCGTGGAAAAATTATTCTCCATTTTACCTATATTATTCTTCCAGGAATCGTATCTTGGCATTTAGTAATGGAAAAATGATAAATAAATGTTATGCAACAGTTGCAAACATGTCTAATGTTATTCTAAAATCCCTATATATTATTTATTATTGTATATATAGTTGCGATAAAAACGAATTCTATAAAATTAAAGCCTTGTTCACAGGAATGCATGATGGAATTAAAAATATAAAAGGTAGAAGAAAAGGTTATTAATTACCCATCTACTGCTACTAAATACTTGACAAATATATTATTATTCCGGGGTTGTTTAAGTTAACATAAATGAAAAATATTCGATTTATATCACAATACTATTATCCAGACGTTGCAACAACAGGGCAATTACTTTCAGAATTAGCTATTGCTCTAACGAAGCAAGGACGAGAAATTTACGTTCTCACAGCTCTTCCAACATACCAAAAGAAAAACGCATTACGAGAAGAGGTTCACGAAAAAGTTATAATAAAAAGAATATTTTCAACCCGATTTAATAAAAACCAGATATTCGGGAAACTAATTAATTCCACTACTTTTTTTCTATCTGCTTTATTCAATCTATTGATTGATAGAAAGAATTTGCCATTGCTCATTGTCTCCAATCCGCCATTTCTGCCATTAGTAGGTTTTTTGCTTAAAAAACTAAGATCAACACAATACATATTTTTAATCCACGACGTATACCCCGATATTGCTGTGCGATTAGGTTATATTAGATCAAATCGTATTATTGAAAAAGTATTTAATTATTTTAATACGATAATGTTAAATAATGCTGATTACATTATAGTCTTAAGCGACTCGATGAAAAAAGTAATACTTCAAAAGGAAAAAAATAATGANNGTCGAAAAAAATATTTGTAATTCACAATTGGGCTGATGGTGAATTTATTAAACCAATACCTAAGGAAAAGAATATATTTTTGAATGCGCATCATTTGGAGGGTAAATTTGTATTGCAATATTCAGGAAACATGGGGCTTTTCCATGAACTTGAAATGATAGTTGAAGTTGCTCGAATTATGGGCGACAAACTATGCTTAGTTCTGATTGGTGATGGCGGGAAAAGGAAAAATTTAGAAGAAATAGTAAAAAAATATTCTCTTAAAAATGTTATATTTTTCCCTTACCAACCAATTGAGATGCTTCCAATGAGTTTAACTGCGGCAACCGTTTCCTTAGTAACGTTGGAAGAAAATATTGAAGGATTAGCCATGCCTAGTAAACTTTATACAATAATGGCTGCCGGAAACCCTGTTATCGCAATTTGTGACGAACAATCTGATGTAAGTACGATAATACAAGATGCACAATGTGGGTTTGCAATAAAACATCACGATATCCAATATATGGAACAGTGTCTAAATTATTTGATATCTAATCCAGAGTTAAGAGAAACGATGGGTCAGNNCGATCGAAAAATATAAAATAGTATTTTCACTCATAGATGGGAAAAAATAGGTGAAACACTTTGAGCGTAAATTAATTCTTTTTGATTTCTTCGTAATTAACTGGGCACGGATATACTTTTATTTATCAAGCGTTGAAAGTAGAATAATCGCAGCCCAAGCAAAAGCGAATCTGTTTTTGTTTTTTGGATTGTATAATACTTGGAATACTAAATCGTAAAAATGTTGTTTGCTTTTTGAATTTGTTTGTTCAAAAATCAAAATTAAATGAAAAAAACAATCTCTTTTATCTTTGGAACTCGTCCCGAAGCAATTAAACTTGCTCCGGTCATCCTTGATCTTAAAAATGATCCTCGATTTACTGTCCATATCTGTGTTACGGCACAGCATCGTCAGATGCTAGACCAGGTGTTGGAGATATTCAATATTGTCCCGGATGTCGATCTGAACATTATGAAACCGAATCAATCGCTCTCTGAACTGACGGCGAATGCAATTGTTGGAATTGATAATTATTTAAAAACACATAAACCCGATCTTGTTCTCGTTCAGGGGGATACAACTACCGTATTTGCAGCTTCTCTTGTCAGTTTTTATCATAAAATTCCGATTGGACATGTTGAAGCTGGATTACGCACCAACAATAAGTTCTCACCCTTTCCGGAGGAGATCAATCGAGTTCTTACTTCGCATGTTGCCGATATTCATTTTGCGCCTACCACATTGTCAAAAGAAAATTTAGTAAAGGAAGGAGTCGCACCAGACACAATATCCATTACCGGTAATACTGTTATTGATGCTTTGTTATTGGCTAAGGAGATGGTAAAAAAGAACCCGCCGGTAATTAGTAGTCTATCTGCGAATGTTTTAAAAAATGAAAAATCTATTATCTTGATCACAGGTCATCGAAGGGAGAATTTTGGCGCTGGTTTTGAATCGATGTGTGCTGCAATTGCCGAATTGGCGAATGAGTTTCCGACATATAATTTTGTCTATCCTGTTCACCTTAATCCGAATGTACGAGATCCTGTTTTCAGGATTTTAGGAAATAAATCAAATATTTTCTTAATTGAACCGTTAAGTTATTTGCCTTTTGTATCATTGATGCTTCGTTCAGTGTTGATATTAACGGATTCAGGCGGAATTCAAGAAGAAGCTCCAACGTTTGGAATTCCCGTACTTGTTATGCGCGATACGACTGAACGTCCCGAAGGTGTAGCAGCTGGAAGTGTGAAATTGGTAGGCACGTCAAAAGATATGATCAAAAAAGTCGCAAGAGAACTCTTGACCAACAAGACTGTTTATAACAGTATGGCGTCAGTTGCAAATCCTTATGGTGATGGTAAGGCCTCAAAACGTATCATAGAACATATAAATAAATTTTTGAATTAGATGTAATGAAACACTTCGAACGTAAAATAATTCTCTTTGATTTCTTTGCAATTAATCTTGCGTGGATATGTTATTACATATTACGGGTTGAAAGTAAAATAATTCTATACCAAGCAAAGCCTGATTTGCTTTTACCAATGTTGGTGATGTACATCTATTGGCTTTCAGTCTTTTTATTTTTTGGTTTGTACCGCGCATGGTATGCGAAGTCTCGCACCGATGAATTTTCGGCAGTATTTCGAGCAATTTCACTTGGCTGTATTCTAATGTTCTTTATCATTTTTTTTGATGATGAACGAAATGCCATGTACTCCGGCAATCGATTAATCATTTTGATGTATTGGATTCTAATGATTATTACTGTTGGAGTTGGCAGGGTTGTGCTACGAAGTTTTAGAAAACGAATGTTGTTGCAGGGAATTGGCCTTAGTGAAACGATTATTGTTGGAACCGGACCTAAAGCAGTTGAACTTATCGAATCTGTAAAAAAATATCCGGCACTTGGGTATAATGTTATAGGATTTATTTCTACCGATGAGACAGCAAATGATCAATCATTACAAGTATTGGGAACAATCGACGATATTCCTAAAATAATAAAAGATAATAATGTTAGAAATATTCTGATCGCTCTCGATTCTCAGCAAAAGGAAGTAGTCCTTACCGTAGTTTCACTCTCAACAGGGCTTGATATTTCTATTAAGATCATTCCGGATATGTACGACATCATTTCCGGACAAGCTCGGACAAATCAGATCTATGGATTTCCATTGATCGAGATTATGCCGCACATTATGCAGCCGTGGGAAGAAAGTGCAAAGAGATTGGTTGATGTTATTGTCTCGATAATGATATTGACACTCTCTTCTCCAATATGGATAATGGTAGCGGTCGCTATACGATTGGAATCTCCGGGAAGCGTTGTATACAGTCAAGAACGAGTTGGGATCAAAGAAAAAAGATTTCGCATGCATAAATTTCGTTCTATGAGGTCCGATGCGGAAGCAAAGACAGGTCCTGTGTGGGCACCAAAAGACGATCCACGGGTCACAAGTGTCGGTCGATTTTTACGAAAAACTCGCCTCGACGAAATTCCACAATTTATTAATGTGCTGAAAGGTGAAATGAGTTTGGTCGGTCCACGTCCTGAAAGACCACATTTTGTTGAGTTATTATCAAAAGAAATTCCATTATACAAACGCAGGTTAGTTGTTCGTCCCGGAATTACCGGATGGGCACAGATCAAACAAGGATATGACACGTCTATCGATGACGTGCGTTCTAAAGTTCGTTATGATTTGTTCTATATTGAGAACATGTCGTTCCGGATGGATATAAAAATATTATTAATGACCGTTTATACAATGATAGCAGGTAAGGGTAACTAATGTCACGAGCACTCGTCATCATACCAACATACAACGAAGCGCCTAATGCCGAAAAAATTATCACAGAGGTGCTTCACCAATCCGAAATAATTGATGTTCTTATCGTTGAAGACAATTCTCCGGACGGAACAGCCGCCATCGTTAAGAAAATGATGGAAACTAATCCGAGAATACATATTCTTGAGCGGGAACGTAAACTGGGACTTGGAACGGCTTATGTTGCAGGGTTTAAGTATGCCATTAAGAATAAGTATGATTTTATTTTTGAAATGGATGCAGATTTCTCTCATAACCCGAAAGAAATTCCTATCATCCTTAGCAAGATGGAAGAATGTGATGTTCTGATTGGTTCCCGCTACATTAAAGGTGTTAATGTTGTTAACTGGCCGATGAAACGCTTGATTTTGAGTTATTCCGCCAATATTTATACGCGTATCATTACCGGTATGCCGATCCACGATGCAACAGCAGGATTCAAATGTTACAAACGAAAGGTGTTAGAATCGATCGACCTGGATTCCATTCGATCAAATGGTTATGCATTTCAAATAGAAACTAATTTTCTTGCATGGAAAAAAGGTTTTAAATTATTGGAAATGCCGATCGTATTCGTTGACCGACGTGTTGGTGTTTCAAAGATGAACAAGAAAATTGTGTATGAAGCAGCGTTCATGGTCTGGAAACTGAAAGCAAGAAGTATCTTTAATAAGTTGTAATCCAACTCAATGGACATTTCTGTTGTCATAGTAAATTATAATGTCAGAGAGTTTTTAAACAACGCACTTATTTCGTTGCTTAAAGCGCTCGAAGGATACTCATCTGAAATATTCGTGGTCGATAATGCCTCCGATGACGGAAGTGTAGAGCTCATTCAACAACGATTTCCTCAAGTTCACCTTATAGCGAATAAAACAAACGTTGGATTTGCAAAAGCAAATAATCAAGCGCTTTCAATCGCAAAAGGAAAATTTCTTCTTCTATTGAATCCCGATACGCTTGTTCAAGAGGATACATTTCCTAAACTCATAGAGTTCTTCCAAAATAATAATGATGCGGGAATGATCGGCTGCAAAATTCTTAATTCGGATGGCACTCTGCAGCTAGCTTGCCGAAGGAGTTTCCCAACACCGTGGACTGCATTTACCAAAGCATTCGGTCTCAGTTCACTCTTTCCCAAATCAAAATTGTTTGCTCGTTATAATCTCACCTATTTAGACCCGGATAATTCGTATGAAGTGGATGCGATTAGCGGTTCTTTTATGATGCTTAGAAAAGATGTGCTTGAAAAGATCGGCGGTCTTGATGAATCATTCTTCATGTATGGTGAAGACCTTGACTGGTGTTTCCGCGTCCAACGTTCAGGATGGAAAGTATATTATGTACCGACAACTTCCATCATTCATTACAAAGGGGAGAGTACCAAGCGTAGTGATATTGATGAACTGAAAGTGTTCTATAATGCTATGCGGTTGTTTGTCCGGAAACATCATGGAGGTTCAACATTCTTTGAATGGTTTATTTACTCGGGTATTTATTTTCGAAAGATCATTGCAGATGTTTCACGAATGATGAAGCCGTTAGCAATCGTTCTTTTTGATATGTTGATCGTTTCAGGGACAATTCTGGTCGGAGAATATATTAGAAAGGAAAGCTTGTTTACCTTTCCGTCGTATGCTTATCCCTGGGCATTTGTCATCCCATCATTGATCGTTTTTATTTCATTGATGTTACATGGTGTCTATATAGAATTTAAACTCTCTGTTTCACGGTCCATTGCGGCAGTCTTTTCTGCTTTTGTGGTTATTTCANNTTGCATTCAGCCGAATGATCGTGCTTATTTCAGGAGGTTTGTCACTAATTCTCATACCGGGTTGGAGATTGTCACTTCGTCTTTTAGGATTTGGTGAAAAAACTAACCGGACAACATTGTTTGGAAAACGTACTCTTATTGTTGGGGTGCAGCAATCCGGGCAAGAGATTTTGAAAAAATTGCGGGCGCGGGCGGGAGGGGGATATTCGGTCGTAGGATTTGTCGACAGCAACCGTAAACGGATCGGCGAAAAACTTATGGATGTTGAAATTGTTGGAAGTATTGATACGATCGGGAGGATCATAGAAGAACAGCACATTAGTGAAGTGATCTTTTCTTCTGATGCGGTATCGTACTCCACAATTTTAAATGTCATTGCTAATAACCGAAAGCGGTATGTGAATTTTAGACTTGTTCCAAATAATCTTGAAGTGATCATAGGTAAATCCAGCATCGACCAACTAAATGAAATTCCCTTCATCGATATTGATTATAACATCGGAAAATTCCGTAATCGCATTGTTAAACGTTTATTTGATATTATAGCTTCTATTTTTCTTTTGATTTGCTTTTCCCCTTTTGTATATTTTAAGCGGTTGTTTACATCACAGCCGGAAACTGGGCTAAGTACGGTGATTTTGCAGATGCCAATGGTTCTTTTGGGAAAGAAAAGCATTGTGGGGTATATTTTCGCTGAAAATATTAATGTAAACAGGAATATTTTCCGTGGAAAACCTGGTGTAACTGGTTTGATCCATATCCAGAATAACGGAAATCTCAGTGTCGAAGAAAAGGAACAGTTTGACCTTTATTATGCAAAGAACCAAACCTTACTTCTTGATTTAGAGATTATTGTAAAATCACTGCAACAGTGGATGCAACAAAAACGCAGTTATTGATTTTGTTTAGAACCTTTACAATTTTTCCGGACATTTCGGAGTATTTATGGCAAAAGTAGTTCTTGAGTTTGAAAAACCGATCTACGAGTTAGAACAAAAAATAGAAGAGATCAAGAATCTTTCCGACAGTATTGATGTTTCTGATGAAATTAAAACATTAGAAAAGAAGGTCGGACAGCTTCGTGAAAATATTTTTGCAAATCTCACACGATGGCAGCGGGTCCAATTGGCACGACATCCTGAACGTCCATATACGTTAGATTATATCCAACATATGACCACAGATTTTGTGGAATTACATGGTGATCGTACGTACGGAGATGACAAAGCAATTGTTGGCGGATTTGCAAAATTAAGCGGTCAGCCTGTTATGATTATAGGGCATCAAAAAGGACGCGATACAAAATCAAATTTGTATCGTAATTTTGGGATGCCGAATCCTGAAGGATACCGGAAAGCATTACGACTGATGAAATTGGCGGCAAAGTTTAAGCGCCCAATCATTACAATGCTGGACACTCCCGGAGCATATCCCGGATTAGAAGCTGAAGAACGAGGACAAGCAGAGGCAATTGCACGAAATCTTTTTGAGATGTCGCAATTTCCGGTTCCGATCATTGTTGTGATCATCGGTGAAGGTGCTTCCGGCGGCGCGTTAGGAATTGGTGTTGGAGATAGA
>DMPG01000399.1 GCA_003456055.1 Bacteroidota bacterium
GGTTGAAGCATTCCATATTTTTTGGCAACATTCATCGTAATATCTTCTATCAATGGAAATTTCACCTCAATGTTCTTCATTCCTTTATATTCAATCTTCTCTTTGATTGTTCGCAGCCACGCAATATGACTGTATAAACCGTCAATAGACAAACCAACTAATTTGCAGCCGGCTTCAAGAAATTTATCCTCCAAATTTGCAAAGGTCATAAATTCAGACGTACACACGGGAGTAAAATCTGCCGGGTGACTAAATAAAATAACCCAGNNTTTGTAGTCCGAAGGAAAATTAATTTCCCCTTGTGTTGTTACTGCTTTAAATTCTGGAGCGCTATCGCCGATTCTCGGCATTGATACTATTTGTTCATGTGTTGTTTCCATTGTATTATCCTTTGAAGAATAAATAATTCATTGATATAAATGTTTCGTTTGATTTTTCCATACAACTGTTGCAGAACGTTAGTTCAATAATCCAATGTTAAAATTCTTCCTTTTGTAAAATCAAAGAATCGGTCTTTATTAGCGACCTGGATTCCCGTCATCAGATCTGCACCACTTTTCCCCGCTGCTTTCAAGCACGAAGGGCAAGCATAAATATTGATCCCTTTTTCTAACAGTAATTTTATAGACTCTTGAGCGGATGGAAATGTAGGATGGGTAATGTCATTTGCATCCTTTAGAACCACTTCAATTCCTTTAATGTCAAGATATACCAACACGTCTTTGTCCATTGCCATGATGGTTGCCATTTTTAACGCCATTACAACTTTATGCGCATTTTCCGGCCCACTGCTGATATGGATCAAAATACCGTCGCGGACTTTTGCATCGTTTGCAATTTTTTCTTGCGAAAAAAGAATTGAAAAAATAAACAGTATTGCGATCAGTGAAGTTGAAATTATATTTTTCATATGTGTATCCTTAAATTATTGATGATGTTTGTTGTTGTACAGCAACCACAATATGACTTGTAGAAGGTTTATTATGTACTTCGTGAACTATTTTCAAACCGGACTGGCGAACCACCACCTCAATACCCCCGTGAGCAACATAATGCTTGTAATTTGTGTAATGATCTTTTCCTGCGACGAATTCCACTATTTCATTAAGCCAACTCCAAAATCCGGGTGGTTTCGGAACAAGATAATCGCCAATGATGATCGTATCCGCAATTATTTTTATATTGTTGAGCAATGCAACGCGTTCACTCTCGTCTACTTCGTGAATGACATATGTTATTACTGCAACATCAAAATGGTGATTGTTTTCTGAAATGATATCGGAAATATTTTTATGATGAAATGAAATATTTACATGATCAGATTTTGAGAGATTACTGTGCGCTCTTTTAATATTTCTTTCTGACAAATCTATTCCAATAATTGATTCGCATTTATCAGCCGCATAAAAAGAGAATCGTCCAGTTCCACAGCCGACATCAATCACTTTCGAATTCGGTTTAATGATTCTCTTTATCTGTCCAAATAACATATCTTGATTTGGAGCGATGACTTTATCATAGAATAGTCCGTCGTACCAATGATCTTTGTTCAACATCGCCATTTTATAAGCCCACTGCAAAAAATAGTAACCCGATTACTATGCCAATCGCAAAATTGAAAACTTTTAATTTTACTGAATCTTCAAACGAATATGATAACATCGGTAACATGCCATGACCATCTTGAACGATGGAACTTGTCAGCAACACCGAGAACGGAATTAATCCTTGAGCAAACAGTGTCACAAAGATCAAATGCGGACCGGACTCGGGAATCAATCCGACCAACGCCCCTACAAATAAGAATAAAATCATATAGTTCGAGGTAAACTGTTCCAAATGAAGATAATTGAGTGCGATCTCTACAACAATCAATGCACCGAACGTCCAAAGAGCTGTTTTCAAAAGATGTTTTTTTATAATATGTCCGTAAATATGATCTTTGATATAGTGGGAAATACTCTTTTCCTTCTGGTGAACAACCATTTCTTTGCAATTATCGCACGTGTGAATTTTGAATCGTCGAATTATAATATCAATAATCCATCCGCTGAAGATTCCAATAATAAAGAGAACAGCAAAAAGAATAATAGCGTCTTTAGGGAACATCGCCAGCATAACAAACGCTTCGTCGCCGGAAACTGCGATCATCGATCCTGCAAGTGCACCGAAACTGATCATGCCATGCATATAGAGTGATACGTTGGTAAATCCACCAATACATCCGGGAACTGTGCCAATGAGCGATGTTAGAATGTATTGCTTCGACTTTCTTGCATTCTTGAAGAATGTTTCCATTTTTTGTTTTGTCAGTACATTGATGATATCAACAACAATCATCATTACAGCAACGAGTAACGTTATTTGGATTGTTTCTATAAGAATCTTAATTATTTTTTCTGTCATCGTATTTCCTCTATATTGCTCCTAGTACGTTAGATGCACCGAACAAGAACTCGATTCTTTTTAAGACTTTATCCGATGCTAGTTATTAAGAGGAATGGTTACTCGAACATTATAACTTCTTCCGGGAGCCAACGCATATCCTTTATATGTATCCAAAAAATCTCGGTATATTTCATTGGTGAGATTTGTGATGAGAAAATCAAATGTGACAGGATCTCTTCCATTTTTTACATCGAATCCAATACCAAAATCAATGACAGCATAATCTTCTGTTGAACAGACTCCGGATGGGATATTGAATCCGAATCCATCATCAAATTGAGCAAATGGCTCGTAAAAACCTGCGGCATTTTTACCTGCAACAAACTTTGAATTGAACGAAAGATATGGAGATGAAATATTTGAAATATCTGGAAGGATTACTTTTACTCCAAACAATCCTTTATGCGGAGGCATTAACGGAAGTTCGTTGTTCATATGAGGTCCGGAAGTAAATTCACCAATAATGTACGAATAACTTGATGAAACTTCTAACCATTGGATCAAAAAAATATCTACCGATACTTCAACGCCTCTCACTGCTGCATCTGCTTGGTCGTGAGCAACGATATATGGCTTACCTACCGGAGCAAACGGATGCTGCGGTGCGCTATAAAGAAATATATAGTTTGAAATGGCATTTTGGAAAAGATTCACATTTCCGTTGACTCTTTCGTTCTTAAATCGGAGTGATGTGCTGAGTTCTAACGATGTTTCATTTTTCAAATTCGGTTCGCCGATCTGGAACGAGAATACACCACCATGCTCTCCATACACAAACAAATTAAAGAAGCTCGGCGTTCTAAAACCGCGACTGATATTTCCTGTGATCGTGAACTGATCGGTCAATTGATATGCAGTGCCAACGGAACCTGATAGATTTGAATAATTGCGATGATCATCTTTTAACAAGAGTGGATTGGTGGTTGTTCCAAAAAATATTTGATCTCTAAAATCGAACCGAGTGCCAAAACTGACTGTGAAACTATTCTTTTTCCATTCTTCAAAAACAAACAAAGCATAATTTGTAAAATTCCCCGTCGGTTGCAACGGGACAATTCCAACATTTTCATGATCGTAATATTTTATCTCACCGCCAACGGTTCCCGATAAACCGAATACATCAACGTTTTCAATTTCTGTGCGCATAGTATATACATTCAAAACAAGATCGACCGCTGCTGAATCTGGCAGCATTGGATAAGTCAATCCTCCGCGAGTCGCCAACCGCTCATTTCGTTGAATACTAAATTTCGGTTTCACAATAAATTTGCCAAGAGGTATATTTCCTTTGGCATTGAAGATTTGATTCTCAAGACGCACTCCAATCGGATTTCCATCTGGCAGTAAAAAGTTATTCTTGTTGAAAAAATGATCGTAATCAACCGAAAATATTCCGAGAGATGTTCCCATGCCGACGCCAAACGACCCATTCAATTGCTCAAAATTTGTATTCGGTATTTCTCCCGTAAATTTAGGATCGTTCCGTTGTAACGTTACCGAGTACGGGTCCGTATCCGGTGTATGAAAATTATCCGATTTTTTTCGAACAATGCTCGTACGAAATGCAATCATCTCAGAAGAACCGTTAAACATCAGCCCGGTTGTATATGCGTTTGAGTTTGAAAAATATCCGCCGGTAAAAGAACCATCAACTGCATACTCATTATCGTTTGCAAAATGATAGGGATGATGAAGGAGATTGACAACACCCCCTAAAGCATCTGAACCGTAGAGTAAACTTGCTGCACCTTTAATGACTTCAATCCGCTCATATCCAAATGCATCAATGGTTGGAGAATGACGTTCTCCGTACTGCTGATATTCCTGAGAAATACCATCACTTAAAATTAACACACGTTCACCTGTCTGACCACGAATAACTGGCTTACCCGCCACCGCTCCTGTAGAAATATTAGAGAGTCCCGGCAGCGATGCTACTAAATTGCCGAGAGAAATAGATTCCGATTTTTGTTTCTCTCGTCCGCTTAACGAACTGACATCTTGGGGAGTATCCAACACATTTGATGCATACGGTTTACCGGTAACAATAACCGGATCTATTTGAAACGACGTACCCTTCAAATAAAACAACATCTGCACAGGTTCACCCTCGCGTACTTCAACAATTCTTGTCTCAGGTTCGAAACCAACATAACTCGCAATAATGCGGTGTATCCCGAACGGAACTTTGGTTATAAAAAAAAATCCGCTATCGTCTGTCAATGCTCCACGATTGAGTGATGAAATGACAACATGGGCGCCATATAAATTCTCACCTTCCGTTGAAACAATACGACCGAATATTGTTCCGGTTAGACTGTTCGCAAAAAGGATATTCTTAGAATAGATTACAAAAAGAAATATGAAAAAAAGAGAATGATTCCATCGAATTGAATACATACGAACCTCCCAAATTGAACTGTTGACATAGTTTAAATTTCACTACAACATTGTCAATTAATCGGTGGTCCTCGTAATGTGGTAATTAATAAATATGATTCTGAAAACGATCTAATGGGTATTTCGGGGATAGTATATTCAACAATTTGATCGTGGGGAACATTTGTATAAACCACAATTCCTGTATGAACGATTGAATGCAGCATCGCAACAGGACAATTATCCTGTTCATTGATATCAGGTTTGTGATTGTGGAAAAATTCACTCCCAGCACTTTCATATAGAAAGACGATAACTAGAAGCGAAGCAACCTTCCAAATATATCTTGGTGAAAATATGTGTATCGTTGTATTCATTACAATTTTTTGTCTTTGAACAACTAGTGCATCGGTCTTCAACTGTCACATGAGCTATTTCACTTTTTCTGTAACTCCTAAGTTCACTTGCAGTGTGATGCATGAATAAGGCAATTAGATTCACATTCAAAATTCTTACGGAAGTAGGACGGCTGCCGCAATCACCGTCGTCCAATTCCCATCCTTATCCCCTTCGGCTGTTTGTGTGATACTGAATGTTTTAACTATTTTATCAGACATTCTAAATACTTCCTCCCGTTCGCTCCAACCCGATTCCGTGTCAAATTCAATTCCAAGAGTTGTTGCAAGCATCTGGGCGGCAATATCCTCTGCATAATCACCGGTAATCTTCTCATTAACGCCGAACGGATGATATTCTGACAAGTATCCATATTGTGATGGATCAGCAGGAATTGCCACGCCGATCGATGATGCTACTAACCGATTTGGCTNNAAGGCTCATTCGTCGCATTCCTAGCCATTACAATGTATGTAATCTGTCCAACATCAATTCCTTTCAATCCCTCTTCACGCGAAATTCTTTTACAGTTCGGCGGATAAATACTGCTGACCGTAACTAAGTTGCACTTTTCTATCCCTGCATTCCGGAGCGATAACTCAAACGAACTAAGATAATCTTTATGTCTGCCAACCCCTTTGGTGAAGAATATTTTTTTGGGAATAAACATCGTCGTACCCTGAATGCACAGTCAAATGTTGTAATCGATCATTGCTCCTAAGAACAATTCCCTTCGCTACCGGTGCAGTCCTTTGAAAATCAATTACCTCCGGCAAAACCGGAGGTTTGAATATGTGAACCACTCAAAGCGGTTAGGAATTTTTCAAAGACAATACTTATTTCCTTAAAGTTCTCACAGATATCTTTTGAGAGTGTACATGTAATTTGAGAAATCTTATTGTCATGTGAATATTGTTTAATAATTGCCATTGAACACCTCCAGTTTTATGAATGAGATGTTAGGACTTTCACAATATGGGAATTGCCGGAATAATGAATTTCCTTCAACACATGGTTATCGATTAAACGTTCAATCATACCCCAATGCGCATCTGCTTTCGACAAAAACAACTCTACCGCTTCCCTGCGCATCGGATGAACGGCAAGAATGTTCAACAACTCCCGTTCCGCGTCAGAAGAGTAAGTAAAATCGGTCCCTTCGTTATAGACAAGCAGTTCAACATTAGGTATCATAGAATGAAATATTTGATAAGCGCCGTTCAGAACTTCTTCGGATGGCGGTTCAACAGTGCGTTCTGCGGGTGGACGTGTCGGAACCGAAATATATGATACAGCCGGATGTATCGCTGTAATTATTTCTGCTGTTCTGCTAATAGATTCGTTCGTATCATTGATTCCCTTCACTAGCATCGTTTCCGTTACAATCGTGCCGCGGAAAGAATCGGCAAATGCTTTAATGCCTTCCAAAATTTTTGTCAGGTGAAGTTTTCGATTCGGCCTGTCAATTCGATGCCATATGGATTCATCGACAGTATCAATTTTCACAGAAACCCAATCTGCTTTCATTATTTCGGCTCTCACACCGTCATCCCAAAGAAGCGATGAATTAGTAATGACTGCAATCGGTTTTCCGAGAGGCTTCAGCATTTCTATTTCTTTGCCAAGATGGATATCGAGTGTCGGTTCTCCATCCGGAACAAATGTAAGATAGTCTATCTGCTTTCCTGCTTCGTGTAATTGTTGAACCACTGCAGAGATCTCGGCAACAATATCGTATGGTGGATAAAATTCTTTCCTCGTCATAGACATCAAATCAGTTGCACCAATCTGACAATACACACACGAGTAACTGCACACTTTAGGAGGTATGTTATTTATTCCAAGACTTCTTCCCAACCTTCGGGATGGTATAGGACCAAAGACAATTGACATTTTATTATTACACAATAATATTCCGTATTGCGGTCCAAACAGACTATAATCACCGGAACAGATCGACCACCAATAATGCTATTTTATGATAATCATGCTTCTTTTTACTTTTATCACGTCACCTGAATACTTCAACGTTTTCCAACCGAACATTTTTTCTTTGCCGCAACTTTTAGAGCATTGCAATACAGTATCGACACATTACAGCACATTATTTTTTTTATTATAATACAACATACTCGTCCCTATCGGTTTACGGCACATTTCTGCAATGACACTGCATTTGACTTTAAACAAAAAATAAATGGGACGTTGTTCATTCAACAATGTTTCATAGTTCCCTTGACCTTTTGCAATGACCATAGGCGCATTGTAAAAAAGGTGTTTGAATTTTTCACTGACGGCGTTCATATCCGTTCCCGGTATTGAACTCCCGCTTGAGATTATTTCGGAAACGGAATCCATTCCCAATCCTCTTGCGAAATCAATTGTAATATCGTTTAAGACAGGGGCTTCCCTTACTGCAAAAATGACCTTGCGCGGTGCCAATTGTTCAATCAATAATTTGTCGAACACTGCTTCTTCAGCATTATCGCCGATATACAAGATGTAGTCGGCATTCTTCAAATCTTTTTCAAAGAATGTATAATCATCGAGCACGATATTGGTGGAACTTATTTTACCAACTTCATCTTCTAAATTGAAATCAGGATTTGCCCCGACATCAATGATATTGCCAAGAATTGCAACTCTGATCGCTTTCTCTAATTTATCGGCCGATGACTCAATGTATGTTCTTAAATATGGAATATACTGAAGCGCTCTCTTCGTGTTTTGTATTTTTGTCTCTTTGTACGGGTCTTCTATCTTACTGAATGATCGAACAATGTTTTGAATTATTTTTGAAAATCCGGGTGCCGTAAAGTCATCGTTCACATTTTGGATTTCACAATATACCCGTCGTAATATTTCAAATCGCTCGGCGTTATTGTTTACGTTCGATACTGTTGCGGTGTTCAATGCTTGTTTCATGATGCATGGAACACACTCTGGGTGTAAACTCATAGTAATATCGATAAGGAATTATGGTACCATAGGTACTGCAAATAATCGGATCTGAGTTATTAACTGATGGTACGCAGATAAAAAATGCCGCCTAACAACGTAAAGTCATCTCGAGTGTCCCGCTTTTCGGATTCGGTTCATCGCGGGATTCAAAAGACGGAACTACCATCGGGAGTCCATAATATAAATTCCCACTAAAACGTGTGGGAATGACGATTGGTTTTAAGGTTTTGTGTACCCTGAATTATTAATTAATTATGCTGCCGGCATACTAATTCGGCATTTTCTTTTAACTCGCCTTTAATAAATTTTAAGACGGCATTATCAACAAATTCTTCATCCGTAAAAAGAGTATTGATACCGTGTGCTTTAAGATCTTCAACGACTCTCCAACCGCCGCCACTGGAGATCAAAGCCGAACAATCTTTTAATCCTTCGATGAGGTTTGTGTGATGGTGCCCCGCTCCTTCACCATGGGCATGTTCATGATGATGAACACTCGCGGTTGAATGACAAGTAAAACTGTTCATTCTCAGCTCTTTGCTGATGATTTTTTCACTATCAACTTCAAAGATCATAAATGATTTGCACCGTCCGATATGTCCGGTTACTTTTTGTTGATCGTTTGTGGCTACTGCAATTTTCATAGTTCGCTCCCGTTAATTTTTCCTGTTTTTATTTGTGATAGTTCTTCTTCGTTGATTCGGATTACTTTTCCATTCAATATTCCATCTATTACTTTTTTTCTTGCTCTTTCTACAATTCTGCCGAACGTAGCTCTCGATATGTCCATTTCCTTCGCAGATCGTTCGTGAGAAAATGCCAGTAGGTCGGCAAGACGCAACGATTCCAATTCATCATGCTCAAGCACTATTTCTTCCAGTTCATATATCGGAATTCCCCGCGGTTTAAAATAGTACACGGATGGATTGCAACATACCCGCCTGGTTTTTTTAGGTCTTGGCATTTTCAATAAAAAAAATGTAAAAAGTCGATAGAACCATTATGAGTATATGCTCAAAACTATACAAGAATTCATCTAAAAGCAAATTATTAGTCGATGTTTTTTAATACGATTTTTTTAGTTTAGAAATCGAGATATAAAACGCAGTTAGTAAAACAGATTTTCTGTCTGAAGAAAAACACAACAATAAAACCAATGAAATTGGTTACGACAGAGGCATGGGTTGCTAATAATAACTAGGTGATCATATTTGGACAACTAATAGACAGGTTTTTTACTTAATGGATCTTTCTTTAATTGTTCAAATATCGAGGCGTCGCAATCCTTTAGAAATCTTCCGAACGATATAAATCCACCCAAGACAATAACATACACGATAATTCCAAGTAGTAAAGTCATATCTCCCCGCTGTTTTTTTTATAAATCGTTATATCTTAGATAAGCAAATCTTATGCCATTTCATATATCTGAAAACGAAAGACAATTTGTGTTTTTACTCGACTTTCATCATACGTTGAATCTATTTCTCAAGAGACTGATGGAATAACAGTCAAACAATTCAGGCACGATGCAAATAATATTACTATTGAACGATGTCAACCTATATGTATTCTGATGTGAAACTATCTTGGTAAAACAAAACACTCTAATGTTGCTGCGGTGATGGATGAACTAAAAGTTCTTGCTAGTAAAAATGGAATATACCATCAACTTGGGAAGAATTGATATCGCAGCAGTCTCTGTTTCTGGAAATCTGCTCCGTTTTTTCCTTTCCGCTAATGCAAAATGTGAATTGTATCTGTATATTGTCAGAGTTGTTTCTGACCGGCTGGCAGCCAGTCTCTGGATTTCGGTTTTCGCCGGAATGATGACGCAAGCGACGGGGATAAAACTGTTTTGTAAACAAAGCATTCTACGAAAGGATTCAAAATGTCTTCAGTGATTTTCACTTTGTTTGATAATATCCTTTGGTCCGCAATTATATTTTTTGTGTTGTTTATCGGCATCACCTATATTTTTGTCCGCAACAAAATAGTTCTGGTTTTTGTTGGAATCGCAAAGATATTACTTTCTGTTGTTTACAGTCCCTTCGTCTATTACAAGAAAGGATTGTTAAGTTTAGTTGCTTTTTCGGGCAAGCCTGTCAGTGATATTTCGGCAGGACGTCAGTACCTGCTGCACAGGATTCTAATGTATGTTGAAACCGCTCTTGTTATTGTTGCAACATTAATTATCGTATCAGGAATTATCAACGGATACGAATCGTTTTTGCCCCCAAAAGAGGTACGCACTGCATTAACCTCGATAGAAAAACATCTGGAAGAACTTACTAAGAACAACAGACCAATGTTAGATAAAATAGAGATGCTGAATGAACAATGGGATATATCTCGAGAGAAAGTAAATGCACATTACCGTTCAAAACTTCTTAAAATGATATTTACGGAGAACAACACAAATTTTGGTCTCGATAAAAAGCTGTCAGTTCACGATCAGTATGGCAATAGCTTTAGTATTTTGAAATCATTCCTTAATAATAGTTCTATCGAGAGCAAAGAAAGTCTATTAAATACTAAAGAACAGGCGGAACGCCTGTATGTTCCTCTCGACACTCTGCAGGTTGAAATCCGTGAACTCTTTACAGAGTACATTGCCAATTGGTATGCAAGTAATGCAAACACCATTGACCTAAAGGTTATGGATGAAACTATTATTCGAGGATTATATCAAAAAGAATTTGTCACTCTCTACCAAACCAATAAAAATATTATTGAAGATTATTACAGCAGTATGACTTCATTAAAGATGGTGAAAGCAGAGGCAAAGTATCGCTACAAAGAATTTGCTTCCAGTGTGATTACTACTTTTTTGGTATTCATCAGTTTTATTTGGGTGGTTGGATTGTTCCTGGAAATGATGTGGCTGGCTGTTGATATTGCTGGAAATGTATCAAAACTGCGCGCTGTTTTAGCAAATGAATAAAATAATATCATAACCTGGTGAAAATAATTGTGTATTCAATTTTAAAGAATCATTCGAGTAGATCGTAGAAGGTATAATAACCGATAAATATTAAACAAATTCATTTTTGAGATAGCATCTATTTACTTCATCTCCAAATCAACGAGGACATACATATGCCTAGTGCCAATGTAGTAATGGAACAAGTGATCCAAAATGCTTTTACGGCAATAAATACCCAGATAAATGAGTGTATCGAGCAAAAGACATCGATCTCTTCTGAAATACATGCTTTGACAAAACAAATATCTACAATATATGATTTACGAAAGTCTGAATTACAGGTGTGTGTGTATTTTGATAAATTTAACATACCACAAATACATCGCGGCAACTATATCATTCTTTTGTGGATGTGGAAAAATAGAAAGGAAATAGAACACACTGTAAAAGTAAACCAAGGCAAGGCTGTATACACCGATAAACAAAAATTGAAGGAACCTTTAAGAACATTGAAACTCGAACTGTACACGATACTGTATAATGAACTGTTAACAGAAGGCATTGATATGCAGTTTGTCAAAAGAGTAAAAGCACAATCATGTTCTTTAAAGATTGCAAAAGTAACTCCGATAAAGTTTTAATCAAATCATTTCCAATTCGATAAGAATCTTAATAGCATAGGGCCTCACCAACCATCAGTGATCCCCTTTTTTTGCTTTACCAGGATCATTTAACTCTGCGGTTGTATCAAAGTTTTAATAATAGTATTTTGTGATGTCAAAATAGCAACGTAAGCTTCGGTTTTACTATTTCACAACGATCTCTTTCATTTAAAGCAGTGAAAAAAGCCGGGCGTTTAGTCCCGACGTGTCGGGACGTTCGCCTCACACCCGCCTGCTTCAAATGTATTTTTGGATGTTTAGCTCAGTTGGTTTAGAGCGTTCGCCTCACACGCGAAAGGTCGTAGGTTCAAGTCCTACAACATCCACACAACATCATTGCCTCCTCTTTTCAGGAGGCAGTTTTTTATACAATTTTTATACATTCACTACTTATAATCACATAACGAAAGAACAATCACCATGAAACAAATTCTTTTCGCAGTGTCATGTCTGTTTCTCATGTCCTGCGGCAGCGATAAAAAAGCGGAACTCAAAACTGATAAGGACAGCGTCAGCTACAGCATCGGAATGGATGTTGGGATGACATTTCAACGACAGGGTATTGAAGTGAATCCTGAAACATTCTTACAGGGATTCAAGGATGTTGCTGACACTTCTGCTAAGCCATTAATGACGGAGGACCAGGTCAGAGCTACGATGATGGCATATCAGCAAAAAATGATGGCAAAAGCACAGGAAAAAATGATGCAGCAATCGGGTACTGCAAATGCCGAAGGAGAAAAATTTCTTACAGAGAACAAAACTAAATCCGGCGTAGTAACAACCGCAAGCGGCCTGCAGTATAAGATCATTAAAGCAGGAAAAGGGAAAAAACCAAGTGCTGCAAACGAAGTGAAAGTCCACTATAAAGGAACATTGATCAACGGAACGGAATTTGATAATTCGTACAAACGTGGTGAACCAATCACACTTCCCGTCGGCGGAGTGATCGCAGGTTGGACCGAAGCACTTCAATTGATGCCGGTCGGCTCAAAGTGGCAGTTGTTCATTCCCGCACATCTCGGTTACGGAAACACCCAATCAGGACCGATTCCGCCCGGATCAACATTGATCTTTGATGTTGAGTTACTTGCAATAGTAAAATAAATATTAGATCACTGAAACGATGAATTGCAGTACCGTAGATTCACAGATAATAAAAAACCTCCTTGAAAGTTAAGGAGGTTTTTTATTATCTCGCTATTTCAATCTGTATCTCATTCCTTCGCATGAACCAGGGCATAAAGGGAGGATCGTAGCGGGCAATGACCGGAATGCCGATCGGCACATGACCATTGCTTTTCATCCATTGAAAAAGTTCTTGTTCGTGCTCGTTCATCGACGTTTCCGTCCATCGTCCAGAGAATCGGATGACAGCAACAGTATGGGAAGGAACTTCACGAATGTGAATGGCCGTATCCGTGGGTATTGGCGATGTTGCAAGAGAATATTTCATCGGCAGAGTAAACGCAACGGTGTAGCCGTCCGCAGATCGTGTCGTTGATACCGGAGCGGTCATTTCAATTTTTTCGGATCGGGTCGTTGTCACCGGCGCAGTCATGGCAATATCACTCTTCGAACTATTATTTCCGGAGATGTATTTGAACAGTTTTTTGAACGCAGCATTTGACGCTTCATCCATCACCGAAGTGGAAATGAATGTTTCGGCAATAACATATGATTGATATTCACGGATCTCGATGTTCCCGTCGCTCTTAAGAACTTTATATGATGGTTCTTCAATTGCCATACTGATCGAACTTCCGGTCAACAACAACATCATTGATGTAATAAAATACTTCATGATACGCCACCTTTCATATCTACTGAACCACTCAATTGTTCCAACGGTCAAAAACTCAAATTATTCGGTCTTGTATAGACCATTTGCACCACGNNTCGCAAAACCGGCTTCGCAATAACTCAGGTAATAATTCCATTTCCGAATGAACCGGTCATCAAAACCCAATTCTTTGATCTGGCCGATCTTTTTATTGAATGCTTCTCTCCACAGTGACAGCGTACGTGCATAATCGTGTCCGAAATCCTTGATATCAAGCAGATGCATTTCACCGGTTTTATTGATTGCAGCATTCATTGCACCGATAGAGGGAAGCAATGTTCCCGGAAAAATATGTTTCTGGATCCAATCCACTCCGTTGCGGAATTCATGGTAGCGTGCATCAGGTGATGTGATCACTTGGAATCCAGCAAGTCCGTTTGGCGCCAAGACTTCCTGACATTTCTTAAAATATGTTTCCAAAAATTCATGGCCGACTGCTTCCAGCATTTCGATCGAAACAATCTTGCTGTATGTTCCGGTAATGTCTCGATAATCCATCAATTGAATATCGACCTTTTCCGCAATACCCTCTCGTTCGAACCGTGCTTTGGCAAAAGCAAATTGTTCTTTCGAAATAGTGATGGTTGTTACTCGGCATCCGTAATTCTTGACGGCATGAACGGCAAAGCCGCCCCAGCCGCTGCCGATCTCCAGTACATGATCGTTGGCATCGATCTTCAGTTTCCGGCAGAGACGATCATATTTTTGGAATTGTCCCTCTTCCAACGTCACTGCACCGTTCTGAAAATGTGCGGAAGAGTACGTCATAGAAGTGTCGAGCCAGAGCGAATAGAAATCATTGCTCAGATCATAATGCTCTGAAATATTTTTTTGGCTGCCGGACTTCGTGTTAGCACGGAACAGATGCGAAATACGATCGAACA
>DMPG01000115.1:0-181 GCA_003456055.1 Bacteroidota bacterium
TTCAATTGAAAAAACCATTACACCATGGAGTGAAAAAATCAATACTGTTACAATTACGACATCATATTATGCATATATCGTATATTTTTATATATGTGGCATATTGTTCTACATGGTTCGCGCATCTATTTTTGCATTCAAGAACCAACGGCGAGTAGAGGGATATTTGATTATTGGTTCA
>DMPG01000115.1:273-14107 GCA_003456055.1 Bacteroidota bacterium
TCTGCAGATCGAAGAAAAGAACTGCAAGAAAAAGAGGATAAATATCGGTTGCTATTTGATACAGCCAATGATGCAATATTTTTGATATTGAACGGCCGATTTGTGGATTGTAATTATGTTGCGCTTGAATTATACCGATGTTCTCGGGAAGATATTATTAATGCAAAGGTGCTAACATTTTCGCCGGAATTTCAATTTGACGGGGAATCATCAAAAGATAAATCGCTCAAAAGATATCACGACTTGATGAATGGAAATAGTCAGATCTTTAGTTGGACGCAGAAACGATTGGACGGAACATTTTTTGAAGCCGAAGTTCAATTGAATAAAATGGTTATGAATAATGATATCTACATTCAGGCCGTTGTTCGGGATATCACGGAAAGAATTGAAGCTGAAAATATCCTTCGTGCAAGCGAAGAAAAATATCGAGCGTTAGCAGAAAACCTTGAAGATGAGGTAAACGCTAGAACATTTGATCTGTTGGAAACAAACAAGCAGCTCGAATCATTTTCGAATTCTGTCTCTCTCGATCTTCGAACGCCGCTTCGTGCTATCGATTCTTTTTCGAGGATGATACTTGAAGAGGAATATTCGCAATTAAGTGAGGAGGGGAAAAATCGATTTGAGATTATTCGCAACAATACTGCAAAGATGAGCGTCATGATCGATGATTTGCTCTCGTTCGCACGAACGAGCAGAGTCGAAATTAAAAAAATATCCATTGATGTTACTATTCTGATTAAGAAAGTGCTGGAAGAACTGTTGAAGGATGAAGCGAATAGAAAAATTGAGGTGACTGTTGAGGAATTGCCCAAAATATCGGGAGACCTGTTGTTGATCCGGCAAATATTTGTGAATATCATCGGCAATGCGATCAAGTTTACGCGGAACAATGAAATATCCAAGATACACATCAGCGGATCGGAGACGTTCTTTGAAACAGTAATCACTATCCAAGATAACGGCTGTGGATTTGATATGAAATACAGCAATAAACTGTTCGGGGTCTTTCAACGTCTCCATTCCGAACAGGAATACGAAGGGACCGGAGTTGGACTTGCAATCGTTCGGAGAATCGTACAACGACACGGCGGTACAGTTTCGGCATATAGTGAGCCGGGCAATGGTGCTTGCTTTACGATAACAATACCAAAATTAAAATTATAGAATATCGTACCAAACAGTTTGTTTGGAACTATCTCAAGTACAATGCTCGAACTGCTACCGTAAAAAAGAAATGAAAAAAAATATTTATTCCACCGGTATATTAGTGGTAGAAGACGATCCTCACGATCTTGAGTTGACGCTGCGGTCGATATCAAAATGTGATCCTGGTATTCAAACAACAATAGCGCGCGACGGTGTAGAAGCATTGGAATATCTTTTTGGTTCGAATAGTAATGACAATGAATCGCAAAAGAATATTCCTCGATTGATCATTATGGATCTGAAACTACCGAAAGTGAGCGGGCTTGAGGTGATCAAGAAGATAAAATCGCACAACGCCGCCCGGACGATACCAATTGTCGTTTTCTCTTCGTCAACACAAGAGGAAGATATTCTTGCAGCATATCGAAACGGTGCAAACAGTTACTTATCAAAGCCTGTGAAATACGAGGAATATTCCCAAATTATTGTGAGTGCAACAAATTATTGGTTAAAGCAAAATCAATTTAGTTTTGTGTAAATGCTTCGTAAGCATTCATTCTAAAAAAACGAATATATGTTCAGAGCTTAAATGAATTCACGATTGAGAATTTTATGAAATCACCCATCCAGATAGTTTTAGTCGAAGACAATCCAAACGATGTGGAGATCCTCCGGTATGAGTTGACCAAAGGGGGATTATCGTTCGTGTTGACTGTTGTTGACAACGAAAAGAATTTCCGCAGCGCACTCAGTCAAATCTATCCCGACATCATCATTTCGGATTATTCTCTTCCAATGTTCAGCGGTCATCTGGCATTAGAAATAACAAAAGCACACTTCCCTGATGTTCCTTTTCTGATCGTTTCCGGTGTCATCGGCGAGGATGTTGCGATACAACTGATCAAAGCAGGATGCAGTGATTATTTATTAAAAGATAAACTGGGACGATTGTGCACTTCAATACAGCATGCTTTAAACGAAGCAGAAGAACTCCGACAAAAGACTCGTATCCAATTGGAATTGAAAGAAAGCGAAGAACGGTTCAGAATATTGGCAGATAATTCACCGGTATTGATCTGGAAAACCGATGCGGAAGGAATCTGTAACTATTTTAACAAAGGATGGCTTGAATTCACCGGCAGTACATTTGACGATCAACAGAAAATCGGTTGGGGAAGCTGGGTACACGATGATGACAAAGAACGCCGAGATGAAGTTTCATTCAAATCTTTTAAACAACGAAAACCGTTTGAGATCGAGTATCGATTGCGCCGCCATGACAATGACCTTCGATGGATCCTGGATAAAGGAGCCCCGAATTATCTTCCGAACGGAGAGTTCATTGGTTTTATCGGATCGTGCATCGATATTACCGACCGCATACAGTCAGACATACGACTACGTGAAACAAAAGAATTGCTTGATACATTTTTCACTCAAACACTGGATGGTTGTTATTTTGTCATGTTTACATCTCCTCTTGAGTGGAATGGCACGATCGATCGAAGCAGTGTGCTTCGAGCATGCTTGGGAACGATCGAGATCACCGAGGCCAACATTGCATTTGCACAACAGTTCTTATCGGAACAAGAGCAGATCGTTGGGACACTATTTAGTTCGTTGTTCGTGCGATATCTCGAATCTGAACGATTGCTGGAGAGGCTATTCGACTCTTCAAAAGTGAATTATACTGCGGTGATGAAACGTCCGAATAAAACGGAGATCGTTGTTGAAGGGAATGCTGTTTGTTTGTACGATCCATCCCGCAACATCATAGGTTTTTATGGAATACAACGGGATATCACCGAAGAGAAAAAAGAATTTGATACGTTACGACACAAAGCGGATTTTTACCAGAGATTGTTTGAGGATGATGTCACCGGAGATTTTGTTACACAGTCTGATGGAACCATTATCCGAGTAAATCAGCAGTGTGTAAAAATATTTGGATATAATTCAACCGAGGAAATGTACGAATTAAACGTCAGTTCCTTGTATGCGCACGCTGAAGAACGTGATACCGCGATTGCATTATTACTGAATGATAAAAAAATTGTTCATTATGAATTCCATGGTAAGAGGAAGGATGGAACGCTGTTTGATGGTATTGTTAATGCTTCAGGAAAATTTGATGCTGACGGACGTTTGGTGGAAATCGTTGGGATGATCACCGATAATTCTCATCGGAAAGAAATTGAGCAGCAATTGCTGCAAGCACAGAAATTGGAAAGCATTGGAACGCTTGCAAGCGGTATAGCTCATGATTTTAACAATATCCTCAATAATATTTCAGGATTCAGTAATCAAATTCTAAAATATTATTTGAATCCGGAAAAGGTTCGGAAGTATGCCGAAACGATCAATCAGTCGGCGAAAAGGGGTGCCCAGATCTCTACGAAATTATTAGCGTTTGTGCGTCAAAAGAATTCTGAGATCGGTCCGTTAAAAGTGACTGATGTGATCAACGAAGTGGTTGATATGTGCAATGAAACGTTTATGCGAAGTGCAGAAATTAAGCTGATCAAAGAAGAACATGTATGGGATGTGTACGGCGATAAGAGCAGTCTGTATCAGCTGTTATTGAATCTTTGCGTGAATTCTCGCGATGCGATCAATCAGTGCTCCGGTAAGAATGGTCCCGGATTGATTTCAATTTCTGTTAAAAATTATTCTACAGCCAATGATACGCTTCGCTGGTTCGGTAATAAACGGCCGGAAAAAGCAGTGATGATCTCTGTGAGTGATAATGGTTCTGGAATACCGGACAGTATTAAAGAAAAGATATTCGATCCGTTCTTTACGACAAAGATCAATGATTCTCACAGAGGAACCGGATTGGGACTATCCATCGTTCATAATACTGTTAAGCATCATCATGGAGCCGTTACTGTTGATAGTTCACCAGACGTCGGAACAACATTCTCAATTTATATTCCCGCAGTTGAGACAACAGAACATTCGGGTTCAATTCCTTCCGACGGAATATTCACGGCAAAGAATAATGAGCTTATTTTAGTTGTTGATGATGAATCCTCAATGAGGCAGCTCGGAACGGAACTTCTTGAAGAGGTAGGCTTTCGAGTAGTGACTGCATCGAACGGGAAGGAAGCGGTTGCTATTTACCGTGATCGTTACAAAGAAATTGATCTTGTTGTTTTAGATCTTGTGATGCCGGAACTTGACGGCGGACAGACCTATGTTGAAATGAAAAAAATATCTTCTGATGTTAAGGCATTTTTCTGCAGCGGGTTTGTGACCGATAGCCTGATTTCTTCACTCCTTGCAGAAGAAAATTTAAGAGCACTCCAAAAACCTTTTGATTCAGAAAAATTTGTTCAAACTGTATGTGAAGTGCTTTACAAATGACGGGTGGCTAATAATAGCCAACTGATAAAATTTCTTTAATCGAATAATGTTTGCTCAAATATTATCTCTGTAAATTACCGATTTATCACAATACTGCTTTTGTTTCTTCCTCTTTTGCTAGATATAGTATGGCACATTTCTTGAATTAAACTCTCTCAAAAAAATCCATTGGAATGAAATCAGAGAAACTTCAGTGAAGAGTAGATCTTGGATTCAACAATTTGTAGACAGAACTACAAAGAAAACCACTTAGTACCAAAGGCATAAATATTATTTTACGAAAGCCTTAAAAATTCAGTTACCATATCTCTCTGTCTGCATAGGAATCTTTTTTTTATTGTTTAGGATCTTTGTGTGAGAGTGGTCTAAAAAATCCTTTGTGTGTATGAGGCTATTGAAAAAAAATGGCATTAATTACTATCGATAAACTTATAGCAGGAATGGTACTGGACACCGAAGTGTGTGATCGTACTGGGCGTGTACTTTTAAAATGCGGATGTGAGTTAACGGAATGGCATATTGGAAAATTAGCATCATCGGGAGTAGTGGAAGTGGACATTGCAGGGATTGAATCATCTTCTGATCAAACAGATAAGAATATTACTCCGGAAATGATGCAACAATGCATTGATGTTCTTGATCCTGCCTTTACGTTGGTGGACAAAGATTGGGATGTTATGAAAGAGCTTCATCGACTAGCAGTATTAAAGGTGGTCCGTAAAAAAATGGAAGAGGAATAATTACAATGCTATTGCCATCTAAAATAGTTGCAGACTTCAAAGGGACAGCCTCACTTCCGGTGATCTATTTTAAACTGAATGAAGCGATCAATGATCCTAATACATCAATTCATAAAATCAGCAATGTCATCAGTGAAGACGCATCACTTTCCGCTCGATTATTGAAACTCGTCAACAGTCCATTTTATGGATTTCCACAATCAGTTGGGACCATCTCGGAAGCTGTCTTTCTAGTTGGAAGCCAGCAAGTGCGTGACGTGGCGTTAGCGACAACAATGATGAGTACATTCAACGGCATTCCGGGAGATCTTATGAACATGGAAAAATTCTGGATGCATAGTCTGGCATGCGGTGTAGGGGCAAAAGTGATCGCCGAAACGATTGGTGAACCAGAGTTTGAACGATTCTTTGTCGCCGGAGTTCTGCACGATATCGGTCGGCTGGTGTTGTTCAGCAAAGCGCCGGAAGAATCGAAAATCATCTTACAACGGGCGCAGCGGGAAAAAAGGCCGCTGGTGGATGTTGAGTACGATGAAATTGGTTGTTCCCATGCCGAGATCGGACGTGCGTTGCTTGACGCATGGAAATTGCCGCAATATTATCAGGAAGTGGCGGGATTTCATCATGCACCAGAAAGCGCTCAGCAATATCCGTTAGAAACAGTGATCGTTCATGTTGCTGATACGATCGCTCACACATTGCAATTCGGAACGAGCGGTGAACTTTATGTTCCGCGAATGAATAAAAATAGCTGGCATAAATTGAATCTCTCCCTCAACCAATTGTCAAAATTGATACACGTGATCGAGCATGAGGTCAACCTGGTCTTGAATATGATCCAGCCAAAAGAGGTTGTAGCGTGAGCAGCAAAGGACAAAAATCATTACAGCAGCAGACCGATCATATTGATTCATTGAAGAATCAAAACCGCGCATTGCTCGATGCATTGGATCTTGTCGTTTCGATCGATCAGGTTCACTCTATGGTAGACCTCGAGCAGGATAAAAAGAATATTCTTATCGCCGGTGCGAATCAGTTAATGAGGGTGAATCAATTCATTATCGGCGGGTTTTATTTTGGGGAGCAATCATTCGCGAACAATACGCCGGAATATTATTTTCCTGAATCTGCGCCATTAGAATTGATGAATGAAGTTGAGAAAGTACTGACCGTTCAGATGCGGCAATGGCTTTCAAAACAAAAACGGGTTGTCCATCTTCCAGCGTTGACTTCAAAAAAATTATTTATGGTCTATCCGCTGGCTACCCGTATAAATCATTTCGGATTCTTTGTTGGAATCATTGAAGAAGAACATGTGTCTGTGAATGAAATATCGAATAGTCTTCTTCGGTTGATCTTTAATAATATCTCGAACCTTTTAGAGAAACGCGAGATCGTTCTCAACCTTATCCGTCACAAGGACCATTTGCAGGAGTTAGTGAGCGAACGTACAGAAGCATTGGAACTTCAAGCAAAGGATCTTCGCGCTGCAAAAGAACGAGCGGAAGAACAGACCGAAATATTGAATGCCCAGGCAAAAGAATTGATCGCAGCACGGGAAGCAGCGCTGGAGGGATCCCGTTTAAAATCTGCATTCGTTGCGAATATGAGTCATGAAATCAGAACGCCAATGAATGGTGTAATCGGGATGGCGGAACTGCTCAGTGATACGGAACTGGACAACGAACAACGAAAGTATCTTGACACCATTGTGAATTCCGGAAATTTACTGCTAAACATCATCAACGACATACTCGATTTCTCGAAGATCGAAGCGGGCAAACTGACGCTGGAAAATGTTCCGTTCGATATTGAGCCAATGATCGAAGAAACAATTTCCATCTTATCGCAGCGTGCTCACGTAAAAGGATTGGAAATTATTTCCTCCATTGGCAGTTTGGTTCCTCAAACGATTCTTGGAGATCAAGTCCGGCTGCGACAGGTAATCACAAATTTACTTAGCAATGCTGTAAAATTTACTCATCACGGAGAAGTAGTTCTTTCAGTTGATGTTATTTCGTCCATGGAGGATTTTGTTCAGATCCGGTTTTCCATTACCGATACCGGTGTCGGAATTTCAATTGAAAATCAAAAGAAATTATTTCAACCCTTTACACAGGCGGATAATTCAACAACAAGAAAATATGGCGGTACAGGTTTGGGTCTGGTAATATCGCAAACATTGGTACATCTTATGGGCGGAGAGATTGACCTTACTAGTTCACCTGATGTCGGAACAACATTTTCGTTCGTACTGAAATTCAAAAAAGTCAATTCATTTAAAGTGGATCCAGTACCATCGTTCTACGGCAGAAACATTCGCTTGCTGGTTGTAGATGATAACATAACCCATAGGGAAACTCTCAAAAATTATCTGGAAGCCAATGCAATACAGGTGAGTTCGGCGGGTAATGGTATTGATGCTTTATTTATGATGCAAACTGAAGTTGAGAAAAAGAGACCGTTTGATGTTGTCTTGATCGATGAGAATATGCCGGGTTTGAGCGGTGATGAACTTATACGAAGGATCCGTCAATCAACCGATTTCTCATCGGTAAAAATTGTGTTGATGAAGACAATGTTGAAGTCAGAACACAGTACCGATCAGAATGAACGCAATAATCTGAACATCGGTGTTGCATTGTTATTGAAACCTATCCGCCGGAAGGAGCTGCTGTCACAAATTCAAATGCTTGTAGGTTCTCCTGGTGTTCAGTTAAAAAAATCGGTAACCAACGATCACTCCATTCATCATGAGAATAATCCTGACGTAACGGGTCACTTGCTTGTCGTTGAAGATAATGAAGTAAATCAAGAAGTTGTTCTGAAAATGTTGAACAAACTCGGCTATTCTGCTGATATTGCTAATAATGGCGTTGAAGCATTAGAAAAAATAGCAGGAAATACCTACGCTCTGGTGTTGATGGACTGCCAAATGCCGGTGATGGACGGTTTCGAAGCAACAAAGAATATCCGCTTATTACCGGCACCGATTTCCACTATAACAATCATTGCATTAACAGCGAATGCTGTAAAAGAAAATGTTGTAGAGTGTTTCGAAGCTGGAATGAACGATTATATCTCTAAGCCGCTCACGTTGAAATCGTTGGAACAGATCTTAACAAAATGGATACCACCGAACGATAGCAAGAATGGAGAGCATGAGGCTCACACAAAACCCATGTTCGTGGATCAGGATCCAATCGTGAACGTTCATATTATGGAAGAATTGAAGATGCTTGGTGAAGGTGAATCGGGAGATTGGCTGAACACCGTCATAAAAATGTATATCAACAACAGCCGTGAAATATTGAACCAAATGCAGAGTGCAATACTGCAGTGCAATACCGAACTGATCAACCAGCATGCGCACAAACTGCGCGGGAGCAGTTCAAACATCGGTGCCGTTCGGATCAATGCGTTGACAGAGATATTGGAACAACCGATCAAACCAAACGGATTCATTGAAGCGCAGAAGGTTTATGATCGATTGGTGAAAGAATTTGCAATAACGCAACACCATCTGGAAGCAGGGTATTTACATGAAGGATAATGCCATACACATTTTACTTGCGGACGATGATCCAGTGGTACTTGATATCGTAGAAAAAAAACTGAAACTGTTCGGCTATCCCGTGATGTGCGCTCATGACGGTGAAGAAGCGTGGAAGATGTTCGTTGAGCGGAACCCGAGCATCGTTATTACCGACTGGATGATGCCGAAGATCAACGGTTTAGAATTCTCGAGAATGATCCGCAATCATAATCATTTCCCATATACCTATATATTTTTCCTGACCGTGTTGAGCGGAAAAGGAAGCTACATTGAAAGCATTCATGCGGGAGCGGATGATTTTATTACAAAGCCGGTGGATACTGATGAACTGCGCGTTCGGCTCCATGTAGCAGAGCGTACTATTCGTTTGCAAACCCATGCTAAAAAACTTGAAGGAATGTTTAACGTCTGTCCCGGCTGCAAAAGAATTATGCAGGAAAATAAAACATGGGCTTCCATTGAATCATTGTTAAATGAAAAATCCAATGCATCGCTTTCCCATGGAGTTTGTCCAAATTGTTTTGAAACGGTGATGAAACCGCAGATCGAAGAATTTCGGAATCGGAAAAAGAAAAAATAGTAGTATTTAATGCAGATGAGGTACCTATGAAGATCTTAGTAGCAGATGACGATATCATTTCTTTGTTAACGTTAAGTGCACGATTAAAATCCTTAACGCATGAAGTGTATACTGCAGAGAACGGGGAAATTGCTTGGGAACTTTTTCTTGCAAAAGAACCCGATGTGGTCATCACAGACTGGGTTATGCCGAAGATCAACGGAATTGAACTCTGTAAAAAGATCCGATCGAAACAACGTGCCCGGTATACGTACATAATTTTACTTACATCAAACTCCGGAAAAGATAATTTCCTGATCGGCATGGAATCCGGTGCGGATGATTTTCTTCAAAAGCCTGCTGATAGTGATATTATTGGGATCAAACTGTACGTTGCACAACGCATCCTTTCTCTCGAAACAAAAGTGAACACGCTTGAAGGATTACTGCCAATGTGTTCATATTGTAAGAATGTCCGAAATGCCGATGACAGTTGGGAAGAAGTACAGAGTTATGTCTCTTCGCACAGTAAGGCTCATTTCACCTCTTCGTACTGCCCGGATTGTGAACAAAAATTCCAGGCTCAAGTATTGGTTTAATTGTGTCAGACCTCTATACGTAGTTTGTTCTTGTCATTTTTGGATGTAATACCAAACTTGCAATCGATCCAGTCGGCCCCATCAGTGTTTCTTTTGATTCGTCAGGCAGAAAATCTCAATGATTATATAGACTTTGTATTGTTCAAATTCTATTGCACAATATTATCCAACTGAAAGCAATTCGCCAACCAATACATAATAAAAAAATCCTTTTTTTGCTCAGATTCCTAAAAATCCTTGATTTACAAGGTAAAATAACCCAAATGTTTCTGGCATATCTCTTGTAAGAGCACTATTCGTTATTAAAAATTTTCTTTGTTCACTGCTAAAACGTGGAAATGTATGCCTGGACTGTTTAAGCAATGCCCGTTATGCAAGAAAGAATGGAGCTCTGAAGATGAGTTCTTACAGGATCGATCATTACTAATCAATGGCTATCAATTTGCGGGAAGAGGAACAACGCCACCGTTTCCCGACGGGTATTTGCTTTTTACGCACGGTGTGGAAGGATGCGGAACAACACTGGCAGTGTATGCAAAGGCATTTAAGGAAGTAAAACGAAATAAAAACATACAACATTTATTAGCACCAATTTAAGGAGTAATGTTATGGAACCTTCAAAAGAAGCAGCAGCAAAACAAAATATGTCAGATGAGCTGTTACAGCTTGTCAGTTTTAATATTGGCGATGAAGAATTTGGTGTTGATATCCTGAAAGTTCAGGAGATCAACCGAATGGTTGATGTAACGCGCGTTCCGAATACACCGGAATATGTTGACGGCGTGNNGATCAATCTTCGCGGAAAAGTAATACCAATCATCGACCTTCGACGCCGTTTCGGAATGGAGCGAAAAGAAAAAGATAAGAATTCTAGAATTATCGTTGTTGAATTGAAAGGGAAAGTAATTGGTTTTGTGGTGGATGCAGTGAGTGAAGTATTACGAATTAAAAAGAGCGTTTCGGAACCGCCGCCACCGATTATTGCCGGTATTGATGCGGATTACATTACAGCAATCGCAAAATTAGAAAATCGTCTTCTTATTCTTTTGGACCTTGAAAGAGTCTTGACCACCGAAGAACATGCAGAGATGGAAGCAATTGCAGCATAATCTTCCGAAGGATATCGGTCATTGGAAATGAATTTAATATGTATTCAGAATTCTGACGATCGATCATCCGTAACGGGATCGTATTAACGATATTTTTTGGAGAATCACATGAAGCTGGAATGGGATGAAGCCATGTCAACAGGAGTTAAGGAGGTTGATGATGCCCATAAACTCCTTATGGTTTGGATCAACAAATTAACCGTTGATATGAGATCCGGAAACGGGAGGAAAGAAATATTTTCAGTATTGAACTTTCTTGAACAATATGCTGCACTGCATTTTGCTCATGAAGAAGGTTGTATGCTTCAGTATCAATGTCCGAGTGCCGAGTCGAACAAAAAAGCGCATGAAGAATTCCTCGAATATTTTAAAAGAATGAAAAAACAGATTGAAACGGATGGCCCCACAGTGAAAGCGGTCATTGATATAAAAGATGCGATGGGCAATTGGCTAAAAAATCACATTATGAAAACTGATATCTGTCTTGCCCAATGTGTAAAAGATGGAAGCACTGCAATTGATGTCTAACGGGTGAGCAGATGTTTGATAATAATGGATATCTACCATTTTAAGAACACAAAGTAAAAACAAAGGATGATACGGTGGTCACGAAAGAAGCAATAGATGCGGCGTTGAGTGCGCACGCACAATGGAAGAAACGATTGCAGGATGCTGCAACTAACGGTCAATCGGATTTTGAAGTAGAAATTGTAAAGAAGGATAATGAATGTCAATTTGGAAAGTGGTTATCGAGCCTCTCTCAGGAAGAAAAGAACAGCGAAGATTATCAAAAAATAAAAACGGTGCATGCTGAATTTCATACGATTGCCGGAGAGATTCTTAAGCTGGCAATATCAGGTCAAAAAACTGATGCAATGAAAATGCTTGAATTTGGCGGACAATACGGAGTTTCAACAGGTAAACTTGTGTTAGCATTGAATAGTTGGAAAAGTAAATTGTAAAAACAAGCCGTTCTTTGCTGCGAACGGATTAATTCTAAAAATAACGATCAGGAAAAAAACAAGAAAGATACGACAATGGCACTGCAATGGAACGATACGATGACAACAGGCTTCAAAGAATATGACGATGCGCATAAAACACTGATCCTATGGGTGAACAAACTGGGTGATGCAATGAAATCCGGAAAAGGAAAAGAAGAAGTAATGAATATTCTCGACTTTCTGGGAAAATATGCGACCACCCATTTCTCAAGTGAAGAAGGATGCATGAATAAACACAAATGTTCTACGGCGCTGGCAAATGCGAAAGCACATGCAGATTTTTTGAAGTACTTCACTAAAATGAAAAATGATGTTGAAAAGAACGGAGTGACAACGGTAACCGTGATCGAATTGCAAAACGCATTAAGCGATTGGCTGAAAAATCATATTATGAAGATCGATACGGCGCTATTAACCTGTGTAAAATAAGCGCGTTTGATAACGTCATCCTATGAGATACCAAATTAGTTGCATCAAAAGTTTAATGGTTACGGTTGTCAATTTACAAACTCATAGGATGACATATTTTTATTAGCACCAAAGCTTTTTAATTCTATATAACAGCATTTTAAAATTATGAAAACGCTGAAAACAAATATTCTGATTCTAGCTGCAATGGTAATATTTGTCGCAGCATTATCTGTAAGTGCACAGGAGCAACCGAAGAGTGCTAAAGAAAAATTGATGGAGTTGATGCAAGAACCGATATCTGAACCAAATTCGGAAATAAAAGTTGAAATACAATCAACAACGCCTGCTCCAGTAACGGCAACGGTTGATGTCCAGCGAAAAATTAAAAAAACAAGAAAGATTCAACAAGCAGTAATTGATCCTGTATCAACAACGGTAACAACAGAAAATAAAACAGAAGCACAACATTCAATTACCGTAACCAGTTCCAATATTATCGAGTCATCGGTGGTTTCACCCAAAAATGATTCGATTGAAATATTGTTTTATATAATACTGCTTGCAACAATTACAACCCTCTTCGTTATAAGGAGAAACATCATGAAATGGTTTTTAGATCTTAAAATCGGCACAAAGCTTATCACAAGCTTTTCGTTGATTGCTTTTATTGCTGCTGTAATTGGATACCAAGGGTACAGTGGAGCAACAGCTATTAAAGAAAATCAAGATACGCTGTATTTAGACAGACTTATTCCGATCCGCGATCTCGGATATGCAAATGCGGCACTGTTGACAATTCGCGGAAATGTGACCGCCTGTTTAGCGACTAAATCAATGGAAGAGCGTCAAAAATATATTTTGCAGATACGTGATGAGGAAAAGAAAATTGGTGTTTTGATTGATGCATATGCCAAAACTGTATTGGTAAAAGAAGAGGAAGAAACCCTCCCAATATTTGAAAAAAATTGGAAACAATATACTGAAGGACGTAACAAAGCTTTAGATTTAATATTGGAAGGGAATGATCAACAAGCAACAACTCTGATCTTTGGAGCTAACCGTCAATATATGTTGGATTCCCGTGCCTCATTATTAAAATTGATAGAAATTAATGCAAAAGTTGCCGAAGAATTAGATATGGCAACAGATGTAAAAGCGAATGCTTCAATCAATCTTATGATGGTCATGTTAGTAGGAGGAGTAATTTTGTCTTTGGGTTTAGGAATATTTATTTCGCGCATGATTGCAAACCCGGTAAACGAATTAGTTATGAACATTGATAACGCCGATCTTCACAGCCAGTTTAACAGTGTCCGCAAAGATGAGATTGGTGATCTT
>DMPG01000115.1:14139-14493 GCA_003456055.1 Bacteroidota bacterium
GGTCGCAAGTGCAAGCACAGAGATTAGTTCATCAACAGAGCAAATGGCTGCCGGCTCTCAGGAACAAAGCTCACAAGCAGCCGAAGTCGCAACAGCGGTTGAAGAGATGACCAAGACATTAGGCGAGACCAACGGGAACATCCGCAAAGTAGCCGACGGCGCAAAAGAAGCAAAAGATAGTGCGAATGCAGGCGGAACAGTGGTAGAAGATACGATTAAGGGAATGAAGAAAATATCAGAAGTAGTGAATCAATCAGCAAGCCAGGTAAAAGTATTAGGCGCATCGAGTGAAAAGATTGGAGAGATTGTTGGGGTTATTAACGATATCGCAGATCAAACAAACTTGCTTGCACT
>DMPG01000173.1 GCA_003456055.1 Bacteroidota bacterium
ATGCCAAACAATAATCGATAGCGTTGCCAGCCATGCTTCATAATAGTGGACAACGCGAGAAACATCCCACCATTGTTTGCCGACAATATTGATGAATGTGACGTCGAACCAAAGGATGAAACCTGTCAAACCCATCACCATCGTGCCCCAGATAAGGGCCCAATATTCCGCTTTTTCGATATAGCTGAAGCGGTCCAGCAGTGGTTTCTCTTTCGAGATGCCGAGATTGTACTTTGCAACGCTGAAGGCATCGTATGCATCCTGGATCTTCGGCAGCAGATCACGAATCAACTGTTTGCCGCGCGGTACAAAAAGGATGTAATAGATATGATAGAGTGAGATCAAGATCATCACTACCGCAGAAATCCGGTGCAGGATGCCGCGGATTTCAAAGATCGATTCACTGAGTGAGCGGATGCTGACCACCCACCACGCATCAGGATAGCGAAGCATAAACCCCGTTAGCACCAGCATAATGAAACTGATTGCGAACGTTCCGTGCTGCAGACGCTCGCCGAGCGTCATTCGCACATACAGTGCGTGCGTCGATTCTTCTTCCACTTCATAATCGAATCCGTGACGGCGGTGACGCAGGCGCCGTTTTGACTTCCGGATGAAATCAAGAATATTGTGGAGCGCCATGCCGCCAATAGTAACGACAATTAAAATCACATATAAGTTAGAAACGAAATAAATCAGTTCGTCAGAGCTGTCCGACTGTGTGGTGACATGCACAGCACCAACGGCAAAATTCTCGCCGGCGCCGGGGTGACATGAACCGCATGTTGCCGCAAGGTTCGTTTTNNTTTGCTGACGCGCGAAGCGGGGTCGGATGACGGAAGGATATCATGGAAGCCGTGGCAGCTTGCGCAATTGGCGGCTTCCTTACTGCCGGCCTTAACGGCAAGACCATGGAAACTATCGTTAAATGTTTTTGCTCTGCCGGTCGGCAAACCGAATTTTTCCGACATCTTCACCGAACTATGACACGGTGCGCAGACTTCTTCCGACACATGAAGATTCGATACAGGAGAATTAGGATCCTTCGAGCCGAGCAGTTTATGTTCGCCGTGACAATCCGTACAGACGGGAGATTGTGTATTTCCTTTCGCGAATGCCGTGCCATGAATGCTGGTGCTGTATGTTTTCACTTCTTCGGCGTGACATTGTGCGCAGGTGGAGGGAATATTCTTCTTGTTCACTTTTGAATCGGGATTCGATCCCTTCTGCATGTCGTGACTGCTGTGACAATCCACGCACGTTGCCGCTTTCCCATTCCCGTTCTTCAGCGCATTGGCATGCACACTCTGTTCGTATGCATGAATAAATTCCGAAGCAACGTCCTGTGTCGATTCTTTCTTCCCATGGCAGGACATGCACATCTTTTCCTGCTGCAGTTTCTTCTCCGCTTGGTTCTGTGATTTGGAAGATGACGGATACAGCACTGAATGGCATTCCAGGCACGATGGTGAATTCTTTACATTCGCCTTTAATGCTGCACCGTGTGCCGATTTATCAAAATGGTCCTTTTGTATACTGTGGCAGGTACCGCAATCTTCAGCAATGGTTGCTTTGCTGAACTTTCCTCCTTTAACATTCGGAGAAACAACATTATGCGTTCCGTGACAGTCTTTACACATGGAACTCTTATCAGCGCCGGCGGCGATGACTGTTTTATGGAATGTATGTTTCGCAATATCTTTAGTATGACAGGTTTGACACTGAACAGGTGAAATTTTCTCTTTGTGAGGTACGTTGTTCGGATCGAATCCCGTATGACAGGTGTTACACGAGAATTTTTTATGTGGGGATGAATCGAGATGTTTTTCATTTACAAAAAGGGAAATAGTTTTCCCTTTTTTGTCCATTGTCAACGAATTATCGGAGTGACACGCTAAACATTCTTCTTTGGTTTGAGCTGGAAGTAGAATAGAAAGAAATAGAACAAAAAATAGAGGAGCAAAAACTTTCATTGAAAATAACCTTTCAAAATTCCTATATCACATTTTTGGGTGTTGAATAAATAATCAAACAAATTTGACTATTTATTCTACAGCAAAGATTGTACCGTCAAATTCAGCTGAAAAATCGCAATTTCAAGGGTATTTTTGTCTGATTTTACGGTTTTTTTTCCAACTATAGGAAAATGTGGATTTCCTTTCAGAAATGAAAAACTTTAATGAGGATACTAGTGCCGTTTCAATAAAGTAAGGTTGTATTTTACAAATAGTTCTCACCGCAGAGTGCGCTGAGAAATCAGAGATTTCTTAGGATATGTTTATCAAAACTTCTCTGCGACCTTTGTGTCCTCCGCGGTGAAAATACAATTTTTAATTTTAGAAATGGCACTAGTACACTCGTCGGGAGTTGAACCCGAAACCTTCAGCTTCGGAGGCTGACGCTCTATCCAATTGAGCTANNGTAAGCAACTTCATCAGTTCAAATTGGTAAAAAATATAAGGCTATTAATCAGGATCCGATACATTTTATGATCATTATCGTTATGTCATCCCATTGCGAGGTTGATCCTGTATGCTCATTTACAGAATCCATTATCTTATCGATAATTTCTTCAGGCTCTCTATCATTGAATGTATTGATGACAGTGAGAAGTTGTTCTTCTCCAAATAATTCCTTCTTTTCATTCATTGCTTCCGTCACACCATCAGAGAAGATGACAATAACATCATCTTTATTCATTGAGATCGTCTCTTCTTCATATTGAGCATCTCCCATCAATCCAAGAGGAATTCCACCGACAGCAAGACGGTAAATAATCCTGCCACTAGAAATAAGAATCGGATTTTCCTGACCTGCATTTGAAAATGAAATCGTATGTTGTTCAGTATCAATTATTCCGTAAAAGAGTGAGACGAATTTATCCGCTGAGATGGTATTGTATAACAATGTATTCGAACGTTCCATACACTGTTTTGGTGTAACATCGGCAAAAGTGCTGCTTCGAATCGTTGCTTGTGCATTCGCCATTAGTAACGATGCCGGTAAACCCTTTCCNNGACACACTGCAATGCGATGATCATCGATGGTAATAAAATCGTAAAGATCGCCTGCAACATTTTTTGCAGGCAAACTTTTTGCGGCGAATCGAAAATCTTTCGGCTTCGGAATCGTCCGCGGAAGAAGAGTTCTTTGCACTTCCATTGCAGCAATAAGATCCTTCTCCATTGCGATCTTTTGTTTTTCTTGTGCGTACAGTCGAGCATTTTCTACAGCAATAGAGGCAGGTATTGAAATAGCAGAGATCAATTGTTCATCTTCACCATTGAAAATACCGGTCCGTTTGTTCAACAATTGGAAGACACCAATGATTTTCCCCTCCCTATTTTTCATAGGCATACATAATATTGTCTTAGTGGAATATCCGGATTTTTTATCAACTTCCGGATTGAACCGATGATCAAGATAAGCATCAGGAATATTGACAGTATCACCTGTTGCCGCTACGTATCCTGCTATACCCTGTCCAATCTGTAATTTTATCTTTATTTGTTCCGGTCCTTTAAATATCATCGACCACAATTCATTTCTTTTTTCATCGATCAAATAGACAGTGCCTCGTTCGACATCCAGCAACCGTACCGCAGTTTCAAGAATAATATTCAAAAGGTCATTTAGTTCCAGCGTAGAATTTACAACCTGTGTTGCTTCGATGATCTGTTTCAGCTTGTTATATTCCTTTGTAGCTTTTGCATGATTGCGCTGAAGTTCGGCAACGAACGTTTGATTCAATGCCCGCAATCGAATGCTCAATACCTGCATCAATCGCACAATAAAAGGAAGATCCTTCAACAACAGATCATCAAAATCTAATTTTGTTAAACTGAATACCACACAATCATCGACTGCAATGACCCGGGAAGAACGATATCGACCGTCAATGAGTTCCGTTTCTCCAAAAAAATCACCCGGATGAAGAAATGCAAGCATAATATCTTCACCAACTTTTGTTGAATGTAAAATCTTCACCCTCCCATCGACCAATAAGTATAACTCATCCCCTTGAACACCTGAAGCCAGAATGACATCGTCCTTCCGATAAAAATGCCGCTGAAGCTTTTTCGATAACAATTCATATTCCTTGTCATCGAAATGTTCAAACAACGTATTATACCGTAAACGATTGAGCGATGATTCCATACTTTCCATACGATTCCAATAACCTATTTACCGAGCAAATTTATACAATCCCGCACTTGTACTCTTTGTTACCTCTGGAGTTATAGAATAGGGACAAAATGAGATAATATCAATAAAGATAACCTAATTTTGAAGCAAATTACTATAGTATTGATATCAATGTTTTAGAGGTTATGTGACAAATGAAANNTAGTATTGATATCAATGTTTTAGATATTAAAAAATTTCTTTGTTGTGGTCTTTTTCGAAGAATTGAACTTAGATATTCATAATAGCGTTCAATTTATCCTAGTGGGACCAATATTTTTAGCGATATGATTCTTTAATTTGGGGATTCGATATTGAGGGGAGATAAAACGATTAGCATTTTTTAACTATTCTTAAAACCTAAAAATATAGCATCGATTTTTGGGAAATTTTATTACACTTGATTTGCGGAGTTGAAAGAAGTACACCCGGTNNCGAAGTCTGATGCTCTATCCAGTTGAGCTACGGATGCAGATATTATTTTTTACTATTTCCGAAAGCGAAATCCCTTTGGGATTGCCTGCACCTAAGGTGTCCCTTCGGGACCCGCCATGCTTTATCTTTTGGCGGGAGCTACGGATGCAAGTATTATTCTAAACTATTCAAAGCTAAACGATGAAACTTTCGATACTATGACATGCAAAAGTGTTTTTAGTAAATCTATGAATAAAGAATTTTGCTGTTTTCACTTTGCGTCAGCAATTTACGAAATGATGTCTCCGATGTCAACACCGCACACTTTCTGAGCGTACTGCTTATCCAAGATACGTTCGTAAATTTCTGCTTCGTGATTCATGACGCAGCCGGTGAATCGCTTTTTCTTTGATCTGACGGACACGTTCGCGAGTAAGATTGAATTTCTCACCGATCTCTTCCAATGTCAACGAATGTTCAGTATGCAAACCGAAATATAAACGAACCACTTCGGATTCACGATCATTCAATGTTGAAAGAGCTCGCTTGACTTCCTTTTTCAAAGATTCGTCCATTAGCGTAGAATCGGGAGCCAGCTGACGATCATCTTTAATAACGTCGAGCAGACTATTTTCTTCTCCTTGAGTCAAGGGAGCGTCAACGGAAATATGCCTACCGGCTATACTCATTGTGTCTGAAACCTGATGAACAGACATATTTAATTCTTCTGCAAGTTCATGTGCACTCGGTATACGCTCATATTCTTGTTCAAGTTGACTAAATGCCTTACTGATTTTATTCAAATCACCGACACGGTTCAACGGAAGACGAACGATACGTGATTGTTCTGCAAGTGCCTGAAGAATGGATTGACGGATCCACCAAACTGCGTAGGAAATAAATTTAAATCCGCGTGTCTCATCAAATCGCTGGGCAGCCTTCATAAGCCCCAGATTACCCTCATTGATAAGATCGGGCAAAGTCATTCCCTGATTTTGATATTGTTTTGCCACAGAAACTACAAAACGGAGATTTGCTTTTACAAGTTTTCTCAGAGCATCTGTATCATTTGATTTTATTTTTCTGGCCAGATTGACCTCTTCCTCAGGAGAAATAAGGTCAACTCTGCCAATCTCCTGAAGATATTTATCAAGAGAAGGGGTGTCCCTGTTAGTGACCTGCTTCGTTATTTTTAGCTGACGCATTATCAGGCCAGATTTAAAATTTCAGACAATTTCAGGTTAGAGGACAATTTTAATAAAAAAAATATCATTAAACAACACATTATCAATTTAATTTTTGGTTAATAATAGTTTTTTAGTAACTTGCAGAGTTATTTTACATAATTGAATATCAAATTACTAATTGATTTGATAAACCCCGTTGCATTTTTAACGACTTTTTGTAGGAATAATCTTGGCAATTTTATTTAATATTGCACCGGTTTTCGGATTTATGTAATTGTTGTAGTTTTATCTACCGGGTTTTTTTCAAATCACTACCCGTGTTTCCATAAAAATCATTAACATCTCTTATATTCCATATATCATTAAAATATGTACGACATT
>DMPG01000129.1 GCA_003456055.1 Bacteroidota bacterium
GCAATTAAACAGTCATGCAGATTCAAACATATTGTATAATATGAATTTGTCAGATTTTACTCAATCGAGATTTATAGACCCTGAGCAAACAACATTATCTGTCGCACCATATTCCCTAGGCATTAAACCTTCCGTATTTCAAAAATATCCAATTTGTAATTCATATTTTGCTGTTGCTGCACAATATGCGCTGCGAATTGGCATATCAAAAGATCCATTGGGATACTATGCAAATGCTTGGATATTTTTAAATCAGGTTGATAGTAATTTTTTAGAATTTATATTTCCCTCATCGATACGAAGTGAAGCAATTGCAATCAATGGTTCAAATTCGGCTTTGATTTGTTATAGACGCTATGATACAAGCTACAGCAGAATTGTTACTATAATGATCAATTTCTCTATTACTGATTTTTACGGTTACAATAGACTTGACACAGTTTCTACACAAATCATTGATCTCAATGACATTGTTGAACCGTTAGGGATGTATCATTTTTTTGAACATTATTTTGTTGGTGCTCATAAAACACATAGAATTTCTTCGACCGGTGAAAATTCAGAATGCTATAGCCAAGGAATTTATAATATGTTCTCTACTAGTAATGGTCTTTTCGGAATGAGTTTTGGAAAGATGCTTCAATCGAAAGACAAAGGTGTATCGTGGCAGCAAATTGGTTCAATCTCAACAGAGTTTGAATTTATGACTTACAAAGTAATCGATAACAACATTATTGCACACTACAATAGCCAAATATTCCAAATCTTTTTAAATGATAGTACAAACTCTATTCGAGAACTTCAGAATGACGGCCTAGAGGGAAATAAAATTACATCAATTACAAAATTTAAAGATAAATTCTTTGTCACTACCCTCTCGGGAGTTTTTGCCAGAAACGGCAAAGACTTTTATACTGAAAAAGTTTCAGCATTAAAAAAGCAATCTTTTTTAGAATAAAAATATCAATACTCACGTCCAATCGCTTCAATAGTAATTAATTATTTTTCTTTGTGTCTCCGTGGTAATAGTTCTATCCCGGCAACTTCATTGTTATATTTGCAATTTTTAATACTGTTTTACCATTGTTGGGATTTGAAATGTCAGTTTTTTGGGAATTTTTCACTGTTTTTTTCGGCACGAAATTTCTATATATGCATTGTAGAATTACTAAACTGAATGGATGTAAACGAAAGGAAATGATATGACTCCAAGACAACAGGAACTGGTTCGCACATCGTTTTTGCTGGTGCAATCACAACAAAGCCGCATCACCGAACTGCTCTATGAAGAGTTGTTCCGATTGGAACCTGCAAGCAAAGCGCTCTTTCGTGGAGATATTAGCGAACAGCAAAAAAAATTGATGCGGATGCTCCAGATCGCGATTGAAAATATCGACAACAAAGTTGAATTACAGACTATGTTATTCAATCTGGGAATGATCCATCAATCATACGGCGTTGAAGAACATCATTTTGTTTCATTTGGAAAAAGTCTGAACTTTGCATTGAAATCGGTCTTAAAGGAAGCTTTTACTCCTGAAGTTGAAGCAAGCTGGTTAGCAGCATATCATTATTTTGCGGTGACGATGAAAAATTTTCCGCATAGCTCGGATACAGTCCAGCTCCCTCACAATTAGCATTATGTTCGGGAACGAACTTTGCTCTCTATTGTGTTAAAACAGTAAGAATACTTCTTCAATGAAAAAACCAATCTTCATAATGTTACTGTTCGTGTACACGGTCCTGACCGCGGGAATGACGATCATCGTTCATACCTGCGGTGGTGAGACCGACACGATCATTGCAATCTCAACGGTTGTAGATCCGTGCGGCTGCGATGACGCAACGACATCAGAGGTAATGGATAAATGTTGTACGTCAGAGGTAAAAACCGCAAAACTCGATGATGCGCAAAAAGTAAGCATAGCTTCAATTGTTGAAAAGTTGACTGTTATCGGACAAATTCAAACTCCAATAGTTACTCTGGTTAATAATGATTCACAATCTAATTTTCTTTTTGTACCAACCGTTTCACCTCCTCCTAATACCGATATCAATATCATCAATTCAATTTTCCTTATTTAATCTCTCTGTGAACTCAGCATTCATTTCGGTGAACTGTTTTTAAATCACAGATCAGTATTTTATTTTAAATAAGGAATAACACCATGAAAACGTACATTCTCAAATCTATATCTATCATCTCTCTCTTCTCCCTATTTGCTTTTGCCGGCGATACCGTAAAAGAAGGCGAATTCAAAGTTTCCGGACTCTGCGGTATGTGCAAATCACGCATTGAAAAAACGCTGAAAATCTCAGAAGTGAAATTTGCAAAGTGGGATAAGAAATCCAAAATGCTTAAAGTTGCATTCCTCTCTGAAAAGATCACCCTTGATTCGCTCCAGCAGCTTGTTGCATCCGTCGGACACGATACGGAAAAGTTCAAAGCCGCAGACAGCACCTATGCCAAACTTCCGGGTTGCTGCTTATATCGCGACGGACAAGAGACACACTAAATCAAGTTCAAAAGAAAAAGTTAAGAGTTTATTTTCAATACCAATGAAGCATTGTCGGTATTCAGTAATCTCATTTTTAACTTTGTACGTTACACTTTTTTACTTCTTAGAGGGATTATGAAAACCACATTATTATTTTTATCAATTGTTTTTTCTTTTCTCAACGCTCAGCAACTGACGGGCATTGTGTTGGAAAAAACAGATGACGGAATGTTTCACCCGATCATCGGCGCCAGCGTATACTGGCTTGGTACATCTACCGGTACGACGACCGATACGAGCGGAGTATTTCGGCTTCCAATCAATTCTTCAAGCGATCAGCTGATCGTCAGTTACATTGGCTATTTATCGGACACTGTAACAATCTCCGATCAGCAAAAAGTGAATATCATTCTCAAATCCGACGCGGCAACAGTCGCTGAAGTGGAAATTGTCGGCGAGAAACAAAGCACCTACGTCAATTATCTTTCTCCGCAGAAAACATTGGTAATGACAGAAAAAGAACTCTTCAAAGCGGCTTGCTGCAATCTTTCCGAAAGTTTTGAAACGAATCCGTCCATCGATGTTTCTTTCACCGATGCGATCACCGGAACGAAACAGATCGAGATGCTCGGACTTGCAGGAACATATACACAGATCACGCTTGAAAATCTTCCAGTTATCCGCGGATTGACATCAAATGTCGGACTCACCTATGTTCCCGGAACGTGGATCGAAAATATCCAGGTTTCAAAAGGGGTCGGTTCCGTTGCGAACGGATATGAATCGATCACCGGGCAGATCAATGTTGAGCTTCGAAAACCACAGGAAGAAGAAGAGAAACAATTCTTTCTGAATCTTTTCGGAAATCAGGATCTTCGGATGGAAGGAAATCTTAATCTGCGCACACCCTTGAGTGAAGACTGGTATTCGATGACGATGGTGCATGCAAGCACACAGCAGCAAAAGATCGACGGCAATGGCGATAATTTTCTGGATATGCCTCTCTATAAAACGGTGAATACCATTCAGCGTTTCCATTTTTCAAGTCATCTTGGATGGGAGGGTCAATTAGGATTTCAAATTGTTGATGATCGAAAATCGGGAGGAACAGTTCGCGGATATAATCTTGATCAATCGGGGTTAGCCGGCGACTCTTCCCAATATGCTTTCCGTATGGAAGGAAAGCAATTGCGGTTATGGGGAAAGACCGGTTACGTGTTTCCACGGAAACAATATCAAAGCATCGGTCTGCAATGGTCGCTGACCCGCAACGAGCAGCATTCATTCTTCAGTTC
>DMPG01000109.1:0-367 GCA_003456055.1 Bacteroidota bacterium
TAGTTGCACCTTTATACGTTATAGTGTTGCAAATACGGTTTGGAGATTATTATATCCAAGATTAAAAAATGTTAAGCTTATTTTATTTAAATTTGACGAACACACATTCCGAAGGTTATTTATGAAAACAGTGCTTAGAATAATCATTATACTTGAATTTTTATTTTCCGCGTCTATATTTTCCCAGCAAAGCGGACAGCAATATTACCGCACCGGCATAATGAATGGGAATAATATTAAAACAATTTTTACGAATTACGGTGTCATTGGCCAACCATCTTCTAGTAATGTTAGAGGTTCCTGGAAATATCCATTAAATGGATATATTGGAGATGAAAGTTTCTTTGTCGGTGTGGAATTTCCGATT
>DMPG01000109.1:373-2629 GCA_003456055.1 Bacteroidota bacterium
ACAGCGACCGACAAAAAATACGGATACTGATCCTTCAGGATCTGATTATTGGACTTTTATGCCTGTGGACAATTCTGGAAAATTAAATTCGCAAACTGTTGCCATGAGCAACGACAATTCCACATGGCCTGCATCATGGAATGGTGTGTGGAAAGGAATTGATGGAAAAANNTTATCAATTGAATGACAAAAATGATGTGCGATATTCTTTTGCTGCAAATAATCCTTATGGGGCAAATTTTACTGGTGGATCGGGACAAGGAATTTCCGTTGATGTGCGATACATTCAGATCGATCAGCCATTGTTCCGTGATGCGTTGATTAGAGTGTATGATATTAAAAATGAAAATATCATCACGTATGATAAAGTATTTTTTGGATATTTGGTTGGGACTTACATTGGTGTTTCGGGACCGGGATCAGATAAGTATCAAGAATATGATGATGATTATTCAGTCTTTTCTAAAAAAGAAAATGTCGTAATTTCAGGTGACTTTCCAAATGACAATTCGAGAAATCCATTGTGGAAAGGGAGTGTTGGCAAAATGGGAAGCGCATTTCTTGCAACTCCTTCTAATAATGCAATAGCCAGCTATTATTAGTTTACCAATTCGGCAAATCAAATTGATCTTCGTAACGATGAAGATCTCTGGAAACGATTCACCCCCGGAACAAATAAATATCCATCATCGGTCATTAATGAAACAACGGTATTGGCAGGTGAAGATGGTGACTTTACGATGGGAACGAATTATTTTTCATTGGCAGCAGGAGAAACAAAACGGATCGTCTCGGTTCTTGCATACGGAAATACAAAAGAAGAGATCTTTCAGGCAATAAATTTTGGACGGATATTTGTCAATGCTGGTTTCGATGTTCAAAAAATGAATAATGCAATTTCCATACAATCCGTATTAGAATTACCCGGATCGAAAACGATTCAATGGCAGACGGGCAAACCCGGTGGAACGATCGACGTGTATTTTAGTTCAGACAATGGTATAACGTTTAGTCGTGTTGCCGAGAATGAAGGAAACGACGGTTCATTCAATTGGAACACAACTCTAGTTGCTGACTGTTATTTTGGAAGGTTAATGGTGATCGCAAAAGATGGCAGCGGAAACCCGATTGGGTTTAATGTGTCAGAAAGATTTTCTATTGATAACGCCATGAATGGATCACCGTTTCTCAACATCGTATCAGATACTTTCGCGACAACAGTATTCATTGATAAGCCAATGCTTTCTGTCCTGGTTCTCATCGGCGATCCCGACAATGCTACATTGACTTTGAAAACATCGTATAGCATCGGCGGCGGATTTACTCTATACTCAAATCAATCAGTTCAAACCGGTTCGATACCACAAGAGATCAAGATCGATTTAGTCAATGCACCAAACAGTAATACTCTTTCTCTGAAATTTGAATTAAGCGATGGTGTAAATACGGTCTCAGCCACAACATTTTCTTTCAAAAAACAGGTTGTAAGGACAACACTTTCGGCGTCAAATGTTCAGTTTATTTCTAAAAATACTTCTGCCTCAGTTCAGATCAATGTACGAGACGCAAGTGCAACAACGAATGATTCTTACCAAATATCTTTTTGCGACACAGCTGATTACGGAAAAAAGAAGACCTATTCTGTCAAAAATATGACAAAGGGATCAATGATCGCGGAAAATCTCCCGTTGATCTCGGAGACCGAAACCGATCTCTTTGGCGGACTTTCCCTATTTGTTACTGATGTAAAGACGGCGTTGTCTAATTTTATTTGGAGCAATACGTCAAAAGTAAAAAATCAAATTACTATCACTCCATTGATTATTTCGCTTGATTTGAACCCTGCTAATGATTTGCATCCTTATTCTCATCCAAGTGATTATTCTATAGTTTTTTACGATCATATTGTAGATACATCGGTAACTTATTACGGTTCAGCTGCTATTCCTTTGAAATTTAAAACAATGAATACTTCGACCGGTAAACCTGTTAAAGTAATTGCCGACCTTTCATATGGAATGAATCTTCTTTTTTTCGAACAAGTTATGGGAACGGAACGGTATACGTGGTATGTGACATTTGAAACGAAAAATGATTCCCTTCCCCAACCGGGAGATACGTTGTCAATCGTAATGAAAAAAGGTGTTTCATTGTATGACACACTGCTAGTAAAAAACATTGCGCTCAGTGTCGGCGGTGATCCAGAGTTCATTCCCAGGCAATATTCTCTTTCTCAAAATTATCCAAATCCTTTTA